>CBDVBD010000136.1:0-9087 GCA_965372135.1 uncultured bacterium
AACCAATCCCTAAGGATTGGTTCCACTGCATTGTTGGATGGTAATGAATCCGATTGGACACATACTACAGGAAAAATTGGGCGACAAGCTGGCACAACTGGAACCCAATGTAGTGGTAATGGCGGAAGCCGCCCAGGATGCGCAAGTGGTGGTGCAGTTAGCGAACCAGCACCGGTTCCAAATTTTGGTATTGGGATCGGGAAGCTCCTTCTCCGATAACACCAAAATACCCGATAATGTGGTAGCCCTGATGATGTCCAAAGTGGATGTTCCGCTCCAATGGGACCAGGAAAACCTGACTGTAACAGTGAGCGCAGGTTCCAAAACTGCTGACCTCTATTTTGCTCTACAGTCCAATGATTGGGAACACCGCTTCCTAAAAAACGTATCACAAACAACGGTAGGAGGCGCCGTCGCAGGGAATATCACCACCGGCGAATCGGTGCCCGGCGGAAATCTCAGAAATCTCATCCTTGGAATGACCATCATCAATCCTAACGGCCAGCTCATAAAATGGGGTGGAAAAAGCGTCAAAGACGTCGCCGGATTGGATATATCATCCCTGATGCTGGGCAGTGGAGGGGTATTGGGTGTGATCGTGGATGTTACGTTTCGGCTGATTCCTTATCCCAGCCATCTCTTCGACCAACACCGCCGAAACCCGATTCGCACGCAGCATTATAAAATACAAACCACTCCCACAAAGGAAATCCTTCAAGGATTATACCGGAAACTTGATCTCAACGGAATATTTTACCGTATCACAAAATCTCCGACTATCTGAACGATTTAACTAAAGGCATCCAGTAATCCAAAATGAAAAAGCGTAAATGGGTCATATCGCTGATGCTGATCCTGCTTGCAGCGGGTTTCATGATATTCTATACCTGGCCCCTGCTGCAAGTCAACGACCAACTCCACGGATTATTGGAACGCCGTCTAACGGCGCTTGCCGGTGAGCGGTCACATCTGGATGCGGTGAAAGTGCAATGGAGTGTGGTGATGCTGCTGGGTCTGGATATCCCGGTCACACAGAACGTCACATTATCAATCGACACCGTTCGGGTGGCGGTGAATCCAGTGCGATATCTAACCTCTGGGCTGCGGTTACGTCGGTTAATCAGCAGCATACACTGCTATCAACCCCATATCTATTGGCAGCCTTTTGATGAATCTAAAGAAATACAAAAACCTGCCCAAGATACCACTAAAATAGAACTATCAACGGTCTTACAACTTTTCCGCCCCTGGAGTGATCGATTCCTGCTGGTCTGGGAACGGGGGAATGTGATAACGCATGTCAATGGAGACACTTTGGAGTTGGTGCCGGAATTCCGCGGTATATTACGTGGTGAGGGGGAATCGATCAGCATGGACATCCTTGGTCGCTGCTTGGCGGAAAACGATAATCTTGCCCTGGTTTTCATGGCGGACATTCCGACACAAGTACTCCACGGTGAGCTTCATTTGGACAATGCGGAAATGTCCGAACCCCTGCACCTCCCCGGCAAAATACCCTTAGACCTAACTTTGACCAACCTGTCCACTCAAATGTCGGTAATCTGGGACACCACCGGGATCGCAATTTCCGGTAACGGCACCCTTGAAAAACTGTCAACCGCGGTGGATACTTATTTCGTAGCGGAAATTCCCAACGTCGCCTGGACGGTCACCGATACCGGTATTTCCTTATCTCCAGGCACCATCCATTTGCCCGAAATTGAAGCACACTACAGTGGCAACATCAAGTCATTCCTATCACCGGAACTCGACCTATCCATCCAAATTTCTCAAACCTCTGTTGTTCGAATCGCATCTCTGCTGCCTTGGCGTCAAGTTGAACACCTGCAGGGCAAAGTCGAAAGTGTTATTGCCATCACCGGACCATTTGATCACATACAAATCAACACCACCTTGACATCACCTGCTCTTAAGTGGCATGATTGGCTTGCCCGGGGGCTAAGAATTGAATGCGATGGCGTTCCGCCCAGATGGTCGTTAGATTTCGCAGCCAACAATCTTCTGAACTCCCAAATCCAAGGAACCGCTGAGCTTAACTTCGAACAAAAACCACCCATCATCTCGGCATCCATCACAGCCGAAGGACCCTTCTTGCGACGCTGGATTCCCGATGCGCCATCGCTAATCCTGCAAGGATCTGGGACTCTGTCCGGACGGGTTGCCGCCTGGCAAGGGGAACTAATCCGTGGCAGCCAGCCACCCGCCAACCTCACCCTCAGTTGGCAAGATTCCGTAATAGTTGCCCTTGTGGAACAACCAGGCAACTATACCGCATCCGCTGAAATTGATCTCCTGACACATCAGCCCCACTTTAACATCAGCAGTCAAAATGCAAATCAATTAGCGTTATCCTTGTTGGATCGCCGAATACTACCCCAAGATTGGGATTTGAACGCAACCCTTTCAGGTTGTCTGGAGGATCTGAACTATGATCTGGAATTCCTGAACGACCGGAATGCCTGGACCATCAATTCCACCGGAATCTTCAATCTTGAAACACCCAAATCCGCCCAAATTCGAGGTGAAATAGCGCTTATCGACTTCTCATATCTTCCCCAACTGACCGGTGAATATCGCCTGGAATGGGTGGATGACCTGCTGTTGATTCGCAGCTTGACTTTGGAAGATTATCTAAAAAGCACCGGGCGGATTACCCTGAAACCTCTTGAATTTCAGAACATCGAAATTTCCGTAAACCGCCTGAATCTTGCCGATCTAACCCCAAATGTGCCATTTTTCCGAAAGCGCAGTATGGGTGGAATTATTAACGCCGAGTTCCGTGGAGAGGGAACAGATACCACCTTCCAGTGGAACGGAAACCTGCAATGGTTCGATGGTGTCGTCGCCGGCTTACACGATTTATGGGGAAATCTATCGCTATCCGGAATAGGTTCCAACATTCAAATCCAGGAATTCCAACTTGGACACGGCATCGAGTTGTTCGCCTACGCTGAAGGAACGGTGGATATCCCCAACGATTCGGTAGCGCTGTCAGCCTTTGCCCGAACCAATACCATGGAGCTGTTCGAATCCGCTTTTTGGGGTGAACCAACCTATAAAATCACTGGAAACACCGACATGGATGTCTCCGTCAGCGGCTCACCTAACCATCCCGTGGTTGACACCCGTCTCGGTATGTACCAAGGAAAAATCTTTGGCTTTCCATACGAAAGTATCGAGGTTTTTGCCCAAGACTTGCTTCAAGCATACCCCGAGGGAATACTAACTGTCGATTCCCTTATCGCCCACATCAGCCCTGATTTTCATATCATCGGGAATGGAACCATTCCGGTGCGAACCGACGGGGAATTCGACTGCGATATCCAAGGTTCTGGTGATTTCGTTGCCATTTTCGGTGCCATCACCCCGTTCTTCAGGGTTGCTACCGGTTCCGGAAAGATAGTGATGCATCTCGGCGGCAATTTGAAACAACCCAGGATAGACCAAGGAGAAATCGGGATTCGTGAAGGTCGTATGGTGATGAACGGCTTGTTTCGGAAAGTGGAAGACATCAACATCGATCTGAAGATACAGCCGGACGGTTATGTCGCAGTGGACCGTTGGGAATATACCACTAACGACACCTACATGCGCTGGCGGAACTATCCCGAATTACGTATCGAATCCGGATTGCTGGAACCGATATATTCCCAATCCCTCGACCTGAATCTCGGCATCTGGGTGCTCGATGAAGTATCCGGTCCCATGCGGTTGAATCTGCCGGGCTTTATGAAACCGGCTTGGGATGGAAACCTCGACCTTTCGGGGCGCGTTGAAGGAGAAAAGTTCCTGGTCGCAGGTCCCGGTGATTCGTTGTTAATCCGTGGTAATGTCACTTTGAGCAATGCTACCATGACCTTTCCGTTCATAAAAGCATCCAATCCCCCGAGTCCTTTCGTGCGAGCAGTACTCAAGACCCTGAAAAACGCCCACTGGGACTTAAATATCGATGTTGATCCAGGTGTGCAATATTCCCGCGAAATCGCCCAAACCCAAGACACTCCGATCATCGGCGTCATTTCCGGATGGTTTAACCGCATCACCACCGACCTCACAATAGATCCTGAGACCTCCAGCTTGTTATTCCAGCAGCCGGACTCCACCTTCATCATCGAGGGGAAAATGGAATCTACCCGAGGAAATGTGGAATTTCTGGACATGGATTTCGAGGTGGAGAAAATCGCATTGGAATTCGACCGCTTCGATCCACGTCCCTGGGTGGCAGGTCGTGCTTATACTTATACCGAAGACTCCTTGGGATTTACTTATAATGTATACCTTACCTTTTACACTGTGGATTCTTTGACCGGTGAAAGATTGTTGAGAGGTCGATGGGGAGATTTCACCCTGGTATTGGAAGATGACCAAGGGCGATCCCAGGAAGAAATCCTGGAAATGATGGGGTATTCGCTTGCCAACCTGCCCGGAAAAGTCACAGACCTTGGGTGGACGAAGGTGGGGGAATATGTGGACAGCCGCCTGGCAAAACCGGTGGAAAACGTCATCAAAAATTTCACCGGAATTGACCGGGTTGATATCAACCCGCGCGTCATCCAAAATGTACTGAGATCGGAAATCGCCAGCACTGGACAGGATACTCTGAATGTAAACCCGGGGGTAAGGTATCTGCTGGGATCCAGAATCTCCGTGGGGAAATTCCTGACCCGCGACATCTACCTTGGCTACACCGGTGAACTGGCGGAACATGTCGAGGGTATCTCAGGTGGTCGCATGGGGCTCATACATCAGTGGAATTTGGAATACCGCATGAAACCCCTTTCACCCTACTTAGTATTAGACCTGACTTATGAATATGATAACCTGGACCGTCTATCCGATCAGGGAATACTATTGCGATACTCCTTTCGACTACCATAAGCAGAAATAACAGTAGGTCGGGCTCAAAATAAATCCAGCGGTTGACGGATGATTGAAAAACCCGACATTCCTTGTATAAAAAACCGATTTTTCGCTTTACTATCGGATAAAAAATTCGTATTATAACAAATTGTAACATAATTTCCTGATTCATGAGCAGGGGAATGTTAAGTGCATAAAATCCAACATCCCATTGTCCTAATTTTACTCCTATCTTTTCTAATCCCAACTCTGCTGAATGCACAACCCGGATCTATCAGAGTATTGGGACTGTCGATTGAAGGAAATATCCAGGTCGATGAAGGGTTGATCCGCGCCAATTCCGGATTGGTGTTGGGTCGGGTGGTGACCGGTGATGACGTGCAACAAGCCATCCAGCAGCTCTGGCGGCTGAACCTTTTCAGTACCGTGGATATCAACCTGGAAGAACAGGTGGGTGACGGCGGTTATTTCCTAATCCAGGTGCAGGAATATCCCCGTATCAATAAAGTAAATATCGTCGGAAATCGTAAAATAAAACAGGATAAAATCCGGGAAAAAGTTGACCTGTTTCCTGGTCAGGTTATTAGTCCGCGAAAAATATTCGAAATCCGTAAGAGCTTGCTGGCACTGTACTTCGGTGAAGGATACACTCTGGCGGAAGTGGATTGCCGACCCGGTGAACCCGATTCCACAAACCGTATTGACCTGTTTATCGACATCATCGAAGGTGGAAAAGTCAAAATCCGAGGCATCACCTTTGTTGGAAACGATAACTTTTCCGACAAGAAACTTCGTCGGAAAATGAAAAAAACCAAGAAAAAAACCCTGTTTCGATCCGGCGAATTCAACCAGGAAGAATACGAAGACGACAAGGACCTCCTGATCAAATTTTATAAGTTACAGGGTTTCCGCGACGCCCAAATCCTTGAGGACTCCATATCCTATTCCGAAGACCGTCGAAGCATGTATATCGATATCGCAATCAGCGAAGGTGTAAAATACCTATTCGGTGATGTGGAATTCGAAGGGAACCAATTATTTACCAAAGCGGAACTCCGTAAACAAATCACCTTCGAAACCGGCGAAGTGTACAGCCAGAGGTTGTTCGATACCACTCTGGAACGAATCGGAAACCTGTATTATAACAAGGGATACATCTACTCTCAGGTCACTCCCACCCAAATCCCGGTGGGGGAAAACCAAGTTGACATTCGCTATGACATCGTGGAGGGCAACGAATTTAAAGTCCGCAGAATTAACTTCGAAGGCAACACCAAGACCCACGAAAAAGTACTCCGCCGGGAATTCGTGCTCTACCCGGGAGATACCTTCGATGTGTCCAAGTTGCGGCGCAGTGTCCGTGAAGTCACCATCTTGAACTACTTCGCAAACATCGTCCCCGACGTGCAACGCGTCAACGATCGCGAAGTGGACTTGTACGTGGAAGTCGAGGAGAAATCCACCGACCAAGCGAACCTGTCCGCAGGCTATTCCGAACGGGATGGATTTGTGGGTTCCGTGGGATTCACCCTGAATAACTTCTCACTATCAAACCCGTTGCGAGGTGGTGCCGGGCAGCAGTTCAATTTTAGCTGGAATTTCGGACGGGTATATCGTTCTTTCTCCATTGGATTCACCGAACCCTGGCTGTTTAACACCCCGACCTTACTCGGTGTGTCATTCTTCGACAGCCGCCGTGGAGGAGGTCAATACGGATTCGATGAAAATGTTATCGGTGGCACCCTGCGAATCGGACGCCGGTTTCGTTGGCCCGATGATTACTTCCGAGGTGACTGGGTATACCGGCTCGAGCAGGTTGAATATTCTAACTTTTCCGAATCCTTCCGCGCCAGTAATCCTCGAAACCTCCAGGAAGATGTACCCCGCCTATCGTCCAGCTTGACCCAGATTATCACCCGCGATAGCCGTGATAACCCGGAATTCCCCACGGTAGGCTCTGTGGTTGCCTACCGCGCCGAAGTTGCCGGCGGTCCTTTCGGTGGTGATGACCAATTCCATAAGCATATCCTTACGTCCGAGTGGTATTCCCCGATGTTCTGGAGACTGATTCTGTTCACCCGCACCGAAATGGGACTGCTGGATGGTCTTACTGGCGATGAATCTGCAATTCCCTACATCGAACATTTCTTCATGGGAGGTGGCGGCTTGTCTCTGGGCACCGGTCTCCGTGGGTACGATGAACGGGAGGTCGGACCGCAGCTTGGTGGATATGCTGTGGGTGGTAAGACGATGTTCAAACAGACCGCCGAACTTAGATTCCCTATTGTCAACAATCCCACCATCTTTGGGTTAGCCTTCGCCGAAGCCGGCAATGCTTGGGCGCGTTTTTCCGAAACCAGCCTGTTCGACCTGAAGCGCTCGGCGGGATTGGGAATCCGCTTATTCATGCCCTTCATCGGTATGATTGGATTGGACTATGGCTATGGATTCGACTACATCGACGCTTCCGGAAAGCGTCACGGGGAATGGGTACCTCACTTCCAATTCGGACGCGGATTCTAAAACAATTACCTAAAACATCCCTAAGCCCGAAAAATAATAAACAACCAAATCAGATAATTAGCTAAAAAACAAAGATACCGCGAGGTAACAACCATGACACGGTGGACAATTACTATCATCCTATGCTTGATCCTTAGCGTTCTGTCAAGTTCAGTGATGGCGAAGGACTTGAAAATCGGATACATCATTTCCGAAGTCGTCCGCGAGGAGTTCGAGGATTTCCAAACCGCCCAGCGCCAACTGGACGAAGAAAAAGCCCAATGGGAGCAGCAGTATCAGGAAAAAGCCCAGGAAATCATCCGCATGGAGCAGGATTTAAAGGACAAAGAATTCGTGTATTCCGATGCCCGAAAAAAGGAAATCCAAGCACAACTTGAACAATTGACCATGGAACTGTACAGATTCGAGCAGCAATTAACCGAACGCCTGATCCAACGCAATGCTGAACTCAGTGCCCCGATCAACAACAGAATCAATGAAATCCTGAATCGTATCGGAGACGATGAAGACTACGATTTCATATTCGATGCCTATCAGGGCAACATCGTCTATGCCAAGGATGATTATGACTTGACCGACCGCATCCTGGACGAACTTCAAAGGGATTAACCACTCGTGACCACGTCCAAAACCTATACACTTGGGGAATTGGCGGAGAGCATTCAGGGTAAAGTGGTGGGTGATCCTGACACCCCTATCCACGGCATCGCAAAAATCGACGAAGCCCGCCGGGGTGACCTGACATTTCTTACCAACCCCAAGTACCAGAAGAAGCTGACGGATTCTGAAGCCAGCGCTTTGTTAGCCGGTCACGGCATCACTTGGCACCGACCGGTCTTGCAGGTCGATGATCCTTACCTGGCATTGGGGAAACTGCTGGAGCTTATCTACCCCCCACCGGAATCGGTAAAAGTGGGTATCCATCCCACCGTCGTGGTTGACGATTCGGCGACTATTGGTGCCAATGTCCGAATCGGTGCCTTGTGTTCGATTGGTCAAGATTGCGTGATTGGCGATAATGTTATCCTGCACCCGCGAGTTGTCCTCTATCCCGGTGTCACCATTGGTGAAGATTCGTTATTACATTCTGGTGTTATTGTTCGGGAGAACACCCAAATCGGCAAGCGTGTGATAATCCAAAACGGTGCCATTATCGGCTCCGATGGATTCGGATTCGCCGCCGCCGAAGGTGAATACCGCAAAATTCCCCAGGTCGGCACCGTAAGCATCGAAGACGACGTGGAAATCGGCGCCAACACCACCATCGATCGCGCCACACTGGGTGTTACCCGCATCCGGCGTGGCACCAAACTGGACAACCTGATACAGGTTGCCCATAACGTCGATATCGGTGAAGATACCGTCATCGCCGCCCAAACCGGTATCTCTGGGTCGACCAAAATCGGCAAAGGCTGCCGCATCGGCGGACAGGTGGGATTCGTCGGTCACATCACCGTCGGTGACGGTGTCATGATCGGTGCTCAATCCGGCATCCCCCATTCCCTCCCGTCCGGTGAAATCCATTCCGGCTGCCCGGCAATACCCCATCGTGAATGGTTAAAACAACATGCGTACCTGAAACGCCTGCCCGAACTGGTCCAGAAAATCAAAGAGTTGGAAAATAAAAGTCCCTGACGAGCCTTTCCATGTACGAAAACCAACGCACTATTTCAAAACCGGTAA
>CBDVBD010000137.1:0-8994 GCA_965372135.1 uncultured bacterium
ATAGTGTTCGATCATATCGTCGATGATGGAAAAATCAATCTGCGCTTGGCTCAGATGCTGAGGATACACGAAGAACTGTAAGGGCATCGTCTGACCCAAAAGACCGGTATAGGTGGTGGAAAAAGTATCGTAATCACAAATAGCCAAGGAAATCAAATAGGTGGTGATGGGATACGACTCTTCCCAGGTCCAGCGTTTCCAACCATTCCCGAGATTCTCCACGGAAGTGAGCAACCCATTGGAAGCGAACATGAAATGATCCGGTATCGTTAAAATAATGGTGGCGGTGGCTTTATCGGAGGGGATGTCCTTACAGGGCCACCAGCCGCGTGCATCTTCCGGTTGAGACAGGGTACTGATCAGGGTGTCTCCATAGGAGTTAATGTCGAAGTTAAATCCCTGTATACTGCCGGCTTGCGGATCACCGTCGTAATGGATTTCGATAGTAAAAGTATCGCCTTCCGCCACCGCAGTTCCCAAGTTAATGTGAATCTGGTCGTTGTTGTGGGTGAAAGACAGTGGTGAACTATCACGCAGCACTAAGCTGACATTCATCGGATCTGTCAAATCAACCTCGATTTCCGACAATGACGGGATCACACTTGTCGCGGTCATTTCTACGCTGCCTTCTAATTCCTCGGTAGCCGGAAATATCTGGATGTCCAGTGTATAATGCACCACATCATAACCGGACAAATCTTCCAGATCCCTTTCCATGAATTGAGGATACCGCAGTTTCCCCTTGTTGAAAAGGACTTGGTACTCATCCTCAATCGGCTCTTGAAACGGTTGATCTGCCGTCAACATCGTTGTTGATATCAGCAGGATTAACGCTATCCATAGCGGAGTTCTCATGACACCACCTTTAAGTAAGTTGGAAAAAATGCGCCAGGATGGGCATAACTTCAAGTTGAACCGCTCCTGACGCATTATCTGTATGCTCACAAATTATGATTGGTCGTAATCGAATTATCCTACTTCAACAGAAGCATCTTTGTCATGCGTACCTTATTCCCCGATTCCATGCGGGTAAAGTAAATCCCGGATGCCAAGTGCCCGGCATTCCAATGTATCACATGGTATCCGGCGGGTTTCACCTCGTCAACCAAAGTAGCTACATCTTGTCCCAGGATATTGTACACTTTCAATGTCACGTGACTCATTTCAGGCACACCATAGCGCAGGTTAGTGACCGGGTTAAACGGGTTGGGATAGTTTTGGTATAACACATAGTCCTGCGGGAACAAAGGATCATCCTGATCGCCCACAGATGCGCCGTTATACACCACACTAACCTGATTAGACTGACCGCTTTCGTTCTCGTCAATCTGAGCAGTAACATAGTAGGTGTATGTACCCGGTCCGATCCCGTCCAGCACATCCGTGTAAGCATGATAATCCACTTCGGTAGCGATCAAGACGCTGTCACGGTACACATTGAAATACAGGTCGTCCGGTTGGTCCAAACCCTCGCCGGGATACTGCCACCTCAGAGTCACGCGACCCCATTGCAAGTCTGCAGACAGGTTTTCAGGGGCATCCGGTAACTGATACGGAAGGATTTCGATATCATCGACGTACCACCCAGTAGCCTGCACCGAACCATCAGAAGCAAAATGGAACCGCAGTTGGATATTACCGGAAAAATCTGCTAAACTGAAGAATTCCTGCTCCCATCCATTGGTTTGACCGGAAAACACCGGAGTGGCGGTGGGGAAAGCGCCTCCACTTTGATTGCGGATGAAATGGGTATATCCATCTCGCGGGTACACTATTACCCAGTTTTCTCCATCAGGGCAGATTTCCACGACACCACCGTCATATGCCGAATCCGGAAACGAAGTGGAACTCTCTGCATCCATCCAATGCCAGAAGGTCAACACGGAATTCTCTGCTAATTCAAATTCGTGAGTGAGCAGGACGGCATCCATATTGTTGGCGTAAGAAGTACCTAACGGATTTCCCACCCGCCAACAGCTATCGCCGTTGGTGGTATGATTATCCAACTCGGTTACATGCCATTGGTCGATACTTCCCGTCAACGGTATGTGTGTCCATTCGCCGGCACCATCTTCCACATCGTTAAAGAACTCGCCCACGTACACCCGCTTCATTGTGGTTCCTTGGTATGAGGTTGCAGGATCATCCAAGATGAAATACAGCAGCGCAAATCCCGGATCGGGACAAGATGGGCTGACTTCCAACGTGTAGGTGGAAGCCGCTGTTCCGGTGGCACCGGGTTCGATGGTAGTCAAATTGGCTTGATTCACTGTTACGGTAATGTAAGGTGAATCGGTAGTGATGGTCAACTCGCCATCAGGTGTGGCGGATGATCCCTCATTACAAAGTGTCACCTGGATGATTTCGGAGTGTCCGGGATCTAAATGATCGTACCCACCGCCGTTAACACCGATGTGTTCCACCACCAAGTCCGGAGCATGGCTGTACATTTGAATCTGACGCGTCCATACCGAATCCAATGCGTCTTCGATGGTAATAATCAGGGTGACAAGTTCCTGATCCGCAATATTGGGATTGACTTCGAAGCTGAACGCATCTTCCACTTCCAATGTCCCACCAGCCGGGATTGACCCAATATTAGCGAACATGGTTATCGGGATGAGTTGACTTGGATTGACGGTCAATTCAGCAGTCAGATCCTGCGCAGCGGAACTTCCGATATTGCCCAACGTAATATCCAGGGTAATGGTTTCCCCATAATCCAACAATCCGTTGTTGTTTCCGGTGGGATCGTTCACCTGATAACTGTTCAACATCACCCAGGGACCTACCGGGGAGATCACATCCACCGACTCTTCGTAATAATGATAATTATGTGCGGTGATCACAAACAAAACCGGATCCAAGGCAGGAGGTCCTGGATCAAGAATAATCTCCACATTCCCGGTCGCATCGGTTACACCCAGCCCAATCAGTTGACTATTTTGCGATACAGCCACCAGAGCACCTTCCACTCCGGGCACGCTGACATACACCTGCTCCTGCTCAATCACCAATTCGTCGGGCAGCACCGGCAACATATCTTCCGGATCGGCAGTCCAAATTTCCAACGTCGGGTCGCCTAAAATGTTAACCTGATAGTAACACCACCGCATGACACCCTGATTTATCCAAGGAATTGCATCTTCCTTGGAATCGCCATTCGTCCATCCAATCCGGTAGATATCTTCATCGAACAGGGCATCGAAAAACTCACGGTCATAATGCTGCGATGCTCCGTTGGTGTTATTACCGGATCCCCAGCCGTACCGGGAGTTGCCAACGTACACTACCGCTCCGTTCTGGATGGTTGTCCACTTCTCCCCGATACAATCACCGACATAGCTCCCACTAGAAGTGCGGTTGTCAAAGGAACCGCTGTAACACCCTTGGGAATATGCGATATAAAACCCATGATTGGTGCCGTTATTGGTGCAGGAACCGTCATGAATTTGGGATTCGTACAACTTCATGTTGTAGGTCACATTGGAATGCCCCAAATGATTCACCAAATGCTGACCACCGTTCAACAATGGCAGCAAATTCCCGGTTCCGCTCCAGATGCTGTGCATATCATACAGCGTACCGACGTTAAAATTCCCCGGGAAACCAACGGTGGTGTATCCGTATAGGCTCGAGCCTAATCCGACTTCGTCTTTGTATTCGCCGCCCCACGAAACCCACCCCAAATCCTCGCCAACCATCAGGGCCTCTTCTATCTCCGCATCCACCGGATCCGTGGTGTATAACTTGGTTTTGTAAATCATATTGGCGATTTCTGTGGCGTCGTCCACCGCAAATCTGCCCACCGCCAGTTCGGCAACCAGGTCCGCTTCACTGCCCTCGCCGAAGATGTGATTGCCGTTGCTGTCCCAATTGCCGTCCAAGGCTGCGAAGTAGATATCACCGGCGATGTCATGATCGGTATATCCAGAGCCGCCATCGAAGCTCAATCCTCGATGCTGCAGGTAATTGTCATCGCCGCCCAATACCACGTATTCCAGGTTATCCCATTCCTGGTATGTATCGATCACATAACTCCGGATTTTCTCCGCATCATCCCATCCGGTGTATTCATTAAGGATATCCTCTATGGTCTTGACCAGCACCGGCATACCGCATTCGGTCTTGAACTCGGACCACACCCGGAAAGGCTCCACAAATGAATCAGTTGTTATCAACAAAATTGCGTAACCGTCAACCGTATCTAACTCGTCCATAGAATACATAGCCAAGTAGGCAGGATTTGCCACTTTCCGGCTAACCCGATCCCGTACTTTTTGTGTGGATCGGTACAACGATTGCGCCTCCATTGCCCTCGGAGTAGCTTCCGTACTCACCACGATATTCAACTGCCGATAGTACGCCAATTCCCCGGTAACCGGATTGTACTCCACTGGACACACCGTCACATAACCCAGTCCATGTCCCGATAGGAAATGAGTCTGGCTGTCGGTCAATCTGGTGGTGGGATAAAAGGCGTCGGCACCGTAAATATTCGGATTCTCCGGCGTGGTTGGTGGATTTGGTCCATAACTCAAAGGATATTCCTGCTGTGCCGGCGGGAGATAATATTGCCCCGGAAGAACCTGCCGTTCTAACGGGGTAATTTGCACGTCCACCACTTCCTCACCGGGAGACAACAGTAATGTAACATCCACCCGAGGAACCAACGGTTCACCAGCGGGACTTATCGCCCAACCCTGATGAAATACCGGCATTGCCTGTCCATCGATCACCTCAATATCCGGCGGATCGATGGTCAACGTATAATTAACCTGCCCTCCAAAAATGAGCGATGCGCTAAAAAGCAACATCGATAAAACTAAAAAAACCTGCAAACTCCTGCTCATGATTACCTCTCAATGATTTAACACCTGTGAAGCACAATCAGCGCTTAGAAAACTTTATCAAATAATATACAAAATATTTTACTGAAAACCAAATGGTTTATAGGTTTGATCTACTATGCAAAATATTCATCATAGAGCATTGTTTTCAACCTGCCCATTAATGATTGTATAGTTTCACTAAATACACAACGCTAAATAAATCACATCGTTAACAGGGAATAGTACACAAATATGTATCTCATCTTGCCCAATAATGAAGATAAACATTAATTATAATGCAATTTTCACGCCAGTCGAATGCGATGGTCTCCGAATGCTCACAGTCGGTCCAATCAACTAAATGGACACAAAAAAGAACCCCCGAAAGCGGGGGTTCCTATATTCATAACAAACCAACAACCGAAGGTAGTTAATTCTCAGCCAATCAGAGATAAAACTTTGTCAAAAAGCTTTTCGGGAGTGGTAAATTGCACATAGATGACAAAATCACCCATGAGCTTTTCAGCCAACACTTCATCTCCTGGGCTGATGATGATGTATACCGGGATTGAATGGACACGGCAATTTTGGAGTACATCTTCGATGGAAAGCTCGATTCCGGTTACCGGCACTACTTTATGAAGGTAACCAACGATTACGGACAATCCATCGTCTTTGGTAATAAGGTTGATATCCTTCCCGTGGTTATCCATTCCATTGGACAACGGGAGAGTCTGTATGCTTTGAGCCGTCAGTTTGCTTAGAATTACCGGATCGGTACCTTCGAAGTATCCAATAATAGCCATATCGCCCTCACTGTCGGATGATTATCTATCAAACCCACCGAACTTTGCTTCGACTTAACTTACTTCTTATGTTGTTTGCGTTTACTTTATCACGATTTAGATAACACCTTGTTGCATCATGGCATCCGCCACTTTGATGAATCCGGCAATGTTGGCGCCATTTACGTAGTTGCCGGGAGTGCCGAATTCTTCCGCTGCGGCATAGCTATTATCATGAATATCCTTCATGATGGTTTTTAGGCGGGCATCGACTTCTTCGCGCGTCCAGGCATAGCGCATACTGTTCTGTGCCATTTCCAAACCGGAAACAGCCACACCGCCGGCATTGGCAGCCTTGCCGGGACCGTACAGAATTTTGGCATCGATGAAAATCTGGACACCGTCGGGTGTGGTAGGCATATTGGCGCCTTCAGATACCACATACACGCCGTTGTTAATCAGGTTCTGCGCATCCTTGGTGTTGATTTCGTTCTGAGTTGCACTGGGGAAGGCGCAGTCGGCTTTGTGGTTCCACAACTGATTATAATCCAGGTTAGGATCCACCGGAGTAAACGTGGCACCGAATTTGTCAGCATATTCTTTGATCCTGCCGCGACGGACATTCTTGAGATCCATCACCCATGCTAATTTGTCGGCATCGATTCCTTCAGGATCGTAAATGTATCCACCGGAATCTGAAAGCGTGACACATTTGCCACCCATGTCATTAACTTTCTCGATAGTGTACTGAGCTACATTTCCTGATCCGGATACCAGACAGGTTTTACCTTCTAATGTCTCGCCCCTGGTGCCAAGCATGTTAGCTGCGAAATAAACCGCACCGTAACCGGTAGCTTCCGGACGAATCAGCGATCCACCCCAGGTCATACCTTTACCGGTCAACACGCCGGTAAATTCGTTACGGATCTTGCGGTACATACCATACATGAAACCGATCTCACGACCGCCAACCCCGATGTCGCCAGCGGGAATGTCGGTATTGGGTCCTAGATGACGGAACAGTTCCAGCATGAAGCTGTGGCAGAAACGCATTACTTCAATGTCGCTCTTGCCTTTGGGATTGAAGTCGGATCCACCCTTACCACCACCCATGGGCAGCGTAGTCAATCCGTTCTTGAATACCTGCTCGAACGCCAAGAACTTCAACAGACCGAGATACACCGTGGGATGGAAACGCAGACCGCCCTTATAAGGACCGATTGCGCTGTTCATCTCAATCCGGTATCCCTTCTGAATATGAATCTCGCCGCTGTCATCCATCCAAGGTACCCGGAACAAAATCACACGTTCCGGCTCCACGATTCTCTCGAGAATCTTAAACTTACGATACTCAGGTCGTTTGTCCAACACCAGTTCCAACGACTCGACCACTTCCTGCACCGCCTGATGAAATTCAGGCTCCCCAGGGTTTTTGGCGGTGACATTCGCCATGAAATCAGAAACGAATTGCGTCATGCTGATCTCTCCTTCATCCTAATGATTTTTCATTACTAATCAGTTAATTTCTTGAGTAATTTATAATTTGAATTCGTTCATCTCCCAAGAACAAATTCACGAAAAGGAACTCAATTTGTTCCTTTCCAACTCTTTAGTTTTCTTAGGTTAGCCTTGTGGCTTTTTTCTCAAAATTGAACCAAAATTTATAATATTTTTCTCAAATAGTCAAGGAATATCTTATTTTTTTCTCGAAGCATTTTACTATATAATATTAGCTATTACTTTGAAACCAAATTACTTTCTAAAGTGATTCCCGCTTAACCTATTCATGTGCTGTCATGTGCCCTTGTATGATATCATGACAGTAGTTGTTCGGGTTCCAATCCGGCAGCTGCCGGATGGCGATCTCAGTTTTGAATTTCGAGTTTTGAAATTTTAATTTGCTTCGTGTTTCGATATTCGGATTTCGAATTTATTCCCCCTTCGCTCTCTGCGAGCTCTGCGCATGCGTTCCATCTGCCATCCTAATCAATCGATAATTTCCCTTTCGTAGGAATAGCACCCGAATTCATTCGGGTGTAAAAGTCACACCTGACTTTTTTCCACCCAAACCACGGGTGGTGGGCGGGGGGTGGTTTGGGTGGAAAAAAAGCCCTTGCTTTAAAACATTCAAATGTTTATATTAGTTCCGTGGGGAATCCCTCAAACTCCTTACCTTCTACTGACTCCTATTCCCCTATCTCATGGCAACGGACGGTCAATTGAAAAAGGATTCGAGCCATGCGGTGTCTTTTTCGCAACATAATGTGCTGTCATAGCTTGCCCCCCAGGGTGCCCTCACATGACAGAATCGAAACCCCCATTATCATCATCTGCATACTATGTATCTTCATACCATTTCTCCATGCTGATACTACCTGGGTAGCAGGCGATGTGTTCGGTGTATGGGACACCACCGGCAGTCCGTTTATGGTAACCGATACCATCACGGTGCCGTTGGACTCCACTCTGGAAATCCGACCTGGTGTGGAAATCTGGTTTGTGGACCAGGCAATAAACCAACCAGCACTGATCGTCCATGGGCGACTGTTGGCGGTGGGTGAGGAAAGTGATTCCATCTATTTCACTTCCATCGAAGTTGGTCAAGCCCGCATCGACAACGAAGCCACTGATGGAACCGAAATCCGGTTGGAATATTGTGTGGTTGATTCCACAATTCGAGGCATAACATCACATGCCGGTGCCATGATCCTCAAGCACAGCAGCATTTTTGCCTGGGGGGATCCAATTTGGAACTCAGAGCAGGTCGATACCATTCAGTATAGCTATATTCATGATGGGTGGATACGTCTCATATACGGTAGCGCGGTATTTCAACATAACCGGGGGGATCAAGCCACCTTGAACATAACTGGTCAACAAATGGCGCCTATCTTTGATAATCAGATAAGGGATTTCCATATACGCGGTGGAAATGCCACCGAGATTTACAATAACGAGTTAAATCATGCCCAAGTATCTTATAATAATTCTTATTGGCACGATAATCATTTCAATGCAGGCTTTGCTCTTACCGGAGGATCTCCCATCGTACAACACAATATTGCAGGGGGAATCATTCTTAGGGACTGCAATACAGTTGTTCGAGAAAACGAGGTTGGCGGGGCTCTGCTTTGGGATAGTTACGTGACGTTCCAAAAGAACCTGATAGTATCTGACCATTACGGGATTCGGATAAGGGGGGACGGCGTTAATCGAATTCTTGGAAATACCATTGTGTTTGATGATGAGGGGATTGATTGTTCTGCTTTTGGAGACTCCATCTATGTATACGACAACATTTTTGTGGGTGACGGCGTGAATTGCACTGGGATTTATGGTTCATCTTCCCGTTCATTTGATATCAAGTACAACGACTT
>CBDVBD010000138.1:0-8713 GCA_965372135.1 uncultured bacterium
GAAGATTCCACCAGTGTATTTGATTTTCCTTCTCCATTTCCACCGGAAAATCTGTTGGTAGTTATTGTGGGTAGTGTATCGACCCGGTATCGGTACCGGGAACGTTTCTATGGTGAGATTGGGGACATTATATCACGAGTAGTGGCGAAGAAATCCGGCAACTATTTATTGTTTTTCCCGAGTTATGGGTTTCTCAGAGCGGTTGAGCCTTTCTTAAATACTCCAGGGTATTTGCGGGTAGTGCAGAAACCTGGATTGGATGAGGATCAGCGTGCAGAAATGGTTGATATGTTGCACGGGGATCAACCAGTATTGATGCTTACGGTGATGGGTGGGATTTTTTCGGAAGGAGTCGATTATGCCGGGTATTCGGTGATCGGTGGGATTATTGTCGGTCCCGGATTGCCGCAGGTGTCTTATGAAACGGAAAAGCTACGGGAATATTACCATCGTACCCGGTCTCAGGGATTTGAGTTTGCCTACTTATATCCTGGTATGTCACGGGTGATCCAGTCAGCAGGCAGGGTGATTCGCGGGTCGAAGGATCGGGGAATTATTGTACTGATTGGGGAGCGGTTTACACAACATCCCTATGTGGACTTGTTTCCGGAAGACTGGTATGATAAAGATCCGCGGGAGCTCTGTAATCCTGATTGGGAGCGGGCGATTAAGGATTTTTGGGATCGGTGGGACTCTTGATGGTGTGGTTTGGGCGTATTCACAGATGTTTCATCGAGGAGGAACCATTTAACCGTCCGGCAGTACAGAATATGTGTGCTCTCGGGAGTCATTGATTTGCTATTGTGTGGAATTCCCGCTTCATCGTGAGTTACAATCAGTCAATTAATAAGGGAGTAAAATAGGATTAATGGATTACCTGGAAAAACAGATATTCGGCAAGCGGAAATTTGGGGTAATGGGATTGTTGTGGTCAGGAATTGTTATGTTAATGATTCTTTTCCTGGTTATTGAATTTCAATGGGATGTGGTGGAACGTTGGATGGGATCGTATTTGGAATGGCAAAACAGTCAGCGTCCTCGAACGGGGACAGCGTGGGAATCGTATGATCGAACAGTGCATGCGGTTGGGAAAGTGGATACGTTAGTGGGGCAGTTGAGGGTGCGGGAATCGGAAGTGGAGTCACTTGATGATCTGGCACAGGTGCCGGGATTGTTGTCGCCGCGCGGGGGGATTACGGTGTCGAAAGAGCAGTTCCTGAGGCTATTTCAAGGATTATCATCGTATTTGTGGGGGGAATGGATTTCGGTGAAGAGTTTGATGCGGTTATCACAGCAGCAGGAATGGATTCGAAGTTATTTGTGGTGGGATGGGGACGCATTAGACATGTATTTAGTTAATCGGAATAATGGAGTATTGTATCAGCAATCGATTCCTGGGGAGTGGCTGGAGATATCGGATTTAAACGGGTGGCGACAGGGGGGAATGTTAGAAGACGCTGGGGAATTTGTCCGACGTATTTATCCGTCGGATGATTTGTGGGCGATAATGGAGTTTTTACCGGACGATGTAGTTCAGCAACTGCTGTCATCATCGGGGCTGACAGCTGGGGATCGTTTGATGCGAATTGGACTATCCAGTGTGGTAGTAGGGGATTTGGGGGTGGTGGGTTTGGAATTTTCGATACCCGAGGGGATGATGATTGAAAAAGTAGTATTAAAGGATGACCACCTGTTGGACTTAGGGATGCTGCTTGAACGGGGGTGGATCGAGGAAAAGAAAGACGAATATGATGAATATGACTGGTGAGTTACTTTGATGTATCTTTGGGAACGACTAGAAAGTCCTGATCCGTTTCCTCTGGTGAGTAGGTCGTGTTTTACGAGAAGGTTCTATTGGAATCATGGGATGGTTAGATGGTAGTTAGGACGGTATTCTATTTAGCGGTCTTGGTGGTTTGTGTGGTGTGTATGGTATTGGGAGTGGTGTTCTTGCATGTATCGAAGCAGCTGCCACAACTACCGGATAGTCTGGATGAGATCGCCATGTCGCCGCCTACCGAAATCTATGCCGCGGATGGGAGTATTATCACGGTGCTGGGTGGGTTGCAGCAAATGCCTCTGAGTCGGATGTCACCGTATTTCCTTAATGCGGTGATAGCGGTGGAGGATAAGAATTTCTGGACGCATCATGGGCTGGATAAGGTGGCGCTACTCCGGGCAATGTATCGGAATGTCCTCAGTGGGAGGATAGTGCAGGGAGGAAGTACCATTACGCAGCAATTAGGGAAGAATATGTTCTTTTCTACACGCCGGGATTGGCAGCGTAAGATTCGGGATATGCTGTTGGCGCTGCAGATCGAGCAGCGGTTTAGTAAGGAAGAAATCTTAGCGGCGTATTGTAATCAAAGTTATTTCGGGGGCAGGGCGTTTGGAGTGGAGGCTGCGGCTCAGACGTTTTTCAGCAAGCATGCAGACCGGTTGACACTGGCGGAAGCATCGTTGTTGGCGGGATTGCCGAATTCACCGAGCAGGAACAATCCGTATGTGAATTTGAAAGCCGCCAAAGCCCGGCAGCGGTTCATATTGAACCGAATGGTGATGGAGGGAATGATCACCCAGACCGAAGCGGATTCGGCGTATCAGGATAGTTTGGTGTTTCAGCCCATGTACCGGGAAGTGCAACGGGGATCATATTTTGTGGATTATGTGCTGAAAAGCCTTGAGGAGGAACTGGGACGCGATGTGACGTATCATAGCGGATTGAAGATATATACTACTCTAAATCCTAAGTATCAACGTGCCGCGGAGGATGCAGTGTCCTATGGTTTGGCTGAGCTCGATATGTTGACCGGTGATAAGGATAATTCGGATTTACCCGTGGATCAACGAGTGCAGGCAGCGTTGGTGGCGATAGATCCGGGGAGTGGTTCCATATTGGCGATGGTTGGGGGACGCAGCTACCGGGAGAGTGAGTATAACCGAGCGTTATCACCTCATCGGCTGCCGGGGTCGGGATTCAAGCCGTTTTTGTATATTGCGGCATTAGACGGAGGTGGGTTCACGCCGAAAAGCGTAATTGTTGACAGCGCTGTAACGTATCAGATTCCCGGTTCGACACCATGGAAACCCCGAAATTTCGAACGGTTGTATCGAGGTCCGGTAGTACTGAAGTATGCATTGGCGAAGTCCATCAACGTGGTGGCGGTGAAGTTAGTTCATCAAGTGGGAGCGGAACGGGTGGTTGAAGCTGCGCATCAGATGGGGGTGCGGTGTGATTTGCAGCCGTATTTGTCCATTGCGTTGGGGTCGTCACCGGTACCGCCGTTGGAAATAGCAAGTGCTTATGGAACTATGGCGACGGGTGGTGTGTATCATGAGCCTGTTACGGTAGTCAGAGTGGAAGGTCATCGAGGTGCCGTTCTAAAGGAGCATTTCTTCAGCGGGACAAGGGTGTACAATCCGGAAACGCTATATCCGTTGGTGGATATGATGAAAGCAGTGGTGGATTGGGGGACGGGCAGGACAGTTCGGCGTTTGGGGTTTACATTACCGGCGGCAGGGAAAACCGGAACCACCAACGATTACAAGGATGCTTGGTTCACCGGATTTACGCCTAATTTGGTGGCGTCGGTGTGGGTGGGTTATGATAAGTGGCGGGAACTTCGTGATAGGCGATGGATGGGGATTACCGGAGGACGGGCTGCAGCGCCGATATGGGCGAAGTTTATGATTGAGGCGACCGAAGGTCAGCCGTCTAAGGATTTTCCGATTCCCAAAGGGATTCGATTTGAATGGGTGGATATTCACACCGGACAACCACCGGATTCGACCACCATTGATTCGGTGCAGGTAGCGATTTGTGTCGAGGAGGGTAGACAGTGATGAAATGGTTGGAATCAATCGCGGTGCATCTGCTGTTAGCGTTGATAGTATTTTTTGTGGGGGCGGTGTTGGTGAATAGTGCAATAACCAATATGGTTTTACCGGATAGGGCGTTTTCCGATTATTGGATATGGGCACTATGGGGGGCTGCAGCAATGCTGTCAGGATTCTTCGTGCCGGGGTTGACGGCGAAGAAGCAAGTGTGGTTTTGGTTAGGAAAGATGGCATCTACCGGGAAAAAGGTTGATTGGGAACGATACACTCGCAGAGTATTGTCGTGGTTGGATTCCGGATTGTTGTGGCAGTGGGAAAGAGCGCGATTGATCCCGACAGCGTTAAAGGAGTTCGAACCGTATTTTCGAACGGAATCACCTGGAGCAGCCGCTTATCGTAATTTGCTGAAAGTACTACACCGTTATAATTCGAAAGACATAGAGTACCGCAATCTCCTGGTTAATAGTTATTTGACGCAAGGAATTATTTCAATAGATGATGCCAGGATTATCGGAGAATTGTGGGACGATAATAATCCCAACACCAGATTGGGAAATTTGTGGGTGGAGTTTGGATTGGCTCAGAAGATCGATGCACCCTGGATGGAGGATGGATACCAATGGGCACTGGAACGGAGGGGACAACATGCGGAAAACGTAGCTCGGTTATTACTGCCACGGTTGTTGGCACGAAAGCGTACCGATGATTTGGCGGCGATGGTTTATTTGCAGGCTCAGGAATCTGCTGCATCTGATGAATTGGTTCGAGCGTTGATGCTGGTGGCTCGGGATCATCAACGAATCTCACGAAGTGACGAATTAGCACGAGATGTGAAGAGGGCATTAGCGAGCATTGGGGATTTGGTATTGGAATTAGAGGCGGTTGAGGATTTGGATGTCCTGGTTAAGAAGGTTAAACCTGGGTTCGGCGGATTTGTGTGGCGGAGTGTTACGCTTGCTGTTCGGAAAGGATTACCAGTAATTTGGAATGGTATAAGGGTCATACTACGCGGTGTCCAGTGGGTGGCGGGGAAGGTGCAACTGCCAGCGAATGTAACGAAATGGCGAGTTCCGGTGATAGTTGGGGTATTGGTGGTAATTATCAGTTGGGCGATAATTCAATTGTTGCCATCTGGTGGTTCCGCAAGCAGGCAGGATTTGACGGAAGTATTGGTTTATCATAGCGATCTGCCGTTTACGGTACAGGCAGCGGCGTTTCGGGAACCGGAGATTGCGGAACAGAAAGTGCTGGAGTTACGAAAGCAAGGGGAAGAGGCGTACTGGCAGAAAACGGATGGGGAAAGTGTATGGTACCGGGTGCGGGTAGGGGGATTTGCTACGTTGGAAACTGCGAAACATTATGCCGAGGATTTGATATCTCGGAAGTTGATAGATAACTATTATATTGCGAATTTCTCCGATGGGTACTATCGAAATCCCTGATCAAGGGCGACGGACATGGGATTGCATTGGCGTGGGATTGTGTGCATTGGATTTTCTAAGTGTGCTGGATCGATACCCACAATCCGATGAGAAAACCGAAGTAGTGGAATCACGAATTCAAGGCGGGGGACCGGTTCCAACGGCGATGTATGCTCTTGGGAAATACGGTTGGAAAGTGGGTTATGTCGGTTTAGTCGGCAAGGATTGGGGTGGGGATATCATTGTGCAGGGCATGGAAAGTGCGGGTGTTGATGTGTCATCGGTGGTTCAGGATGTGGATTCACGTACCGCCCATGCATTCATCTGGGTGGATCGGCGAAATGGGAATCGTACGGTATCATTGGATCGGACAAGAATTCGTAATGTGACGGCTGATGAGGTGCCGTTGGATTGGATCCGGGATTCCCGAATGTTGTTGTGCGACGGGCGTGAGACGGAAGCGAATATAGCTGCTTTGGAAGTGGCTCGGGAATCCGGAACGATAACGGTGTTTGACGCCAGCTCCAAACGTCAGCAGATGCATCGGATACTTTCAATGATAGATTTTCCGGTGGTCTCCAGAGATTTTCTCAGAAGTGTATTGGGAACGTCGGACCTTTTCAAGGGGTTGGATGCGCTGTTGGATTATGGGGCGCAGGCGGCGGTTATAACCTTGGGAGAACAGGGGTGTGTTTGGAAAGCCCGAGATGGCGCTAATGGGAAGGAAGCGGCGTATCAGGTGGAAGTACGGGATACTACCGGCGCGGGGGATTTGTTTCATGCCGGATTCATTCACGGGCTGCTCTCAGGATGGAGTATTGACCGGTGCTGCCGGTTTGGTTGTGCAGCGGCGGCGTTGAAGTGCCGGAAGTTAGGTGGGCAGCCGGGGGTGGTGTCAGCTAATAATGTATTGAAGTGGATGAAAACGGCGCCCAGGTATCCTAAAAAGAAACGTCGACAGGTAAAATAACCCTTGACAACGCCTAAGTCATTTATTATATTATATTGGATTAGTTTGTAATGACGGAATCGTCTCATTTGTCAGCGTCAAGGAAATCCGCTTACCTGATTGGGATAGGTGGAGTGGGGATGTCGGCGTTGGCTGGCTTGCTCTGTGACAAGGGATATTCGGTGTCCGGATCGGATCAAGCTGTATATCCACCGACCAGTGACACATTAGCTCAGCTGGGAATTCCCGTTTTGACGCCTTATAATGCCGGGAATGTGCCGGTTGATGCGGATCTGGTGGTGATTGGGAATGCCATGTCCCGGGGGCATCCGGAAGTTGAAGCGGTTTTGGAATCGGGTGTACGGTATCGGTCGTTGCCGGAAGTGCTTCGGGAAGAGTTCCTTTGGGATCAGAAATCGTTGGTGGTGGCTGGGACTCATGGGAAAACAACAACTTCCAGTATGCTTGCCTGGATATTGCAATACGCGGGTCGTGGTCCCTCGTTTTTTATCGGTGGTGTGTCCCGGAATTTCGAGACACCCTATCGATTGGGAAGAGGGTCGGAATTTGTGGTTGAGGGGGACGAATACGATAGTGCTTTCTTTGACAAACGAGCTAAGTTTCTTCATTATTGCCCCAATGGAGTAATTCTGGGGAATGTGGAATTCGACCATTCTGATATCTATCGGGATATTCAGGACGTGGAATTGGCGTTCCGGAGGCTGTTGTTACTGATTCCCAAGAATGGGATACTAGTAGCATATGGTGACTGTGATCGGGTACGGGAATTGGCGGCTGGTGCCTTCTGCCCGGTTGTATCTTTTGGGTGCGGTACCGGAAACGATTGGCAGGCGGTAGATATTGATCCCTCCGATCAAGGGATGCGCTATCAGGTGGTGATTGATGGTGTCAATCATGGGGAATTTGTCTTAGGTCAATGGGGGAAGTATAATGTGGTTAATGCTCTGGGGGCTATGGCACTTTCGCATTCCTTCGGTGTGTCGATTGATACATTACGTGAGGCATTAGGTGAGTTTAAGGGGGTGGCGCGAAGGATGGAAGAATTGGGGACGGTGGGTGAGGTGACGATTGTTGATGATTTTGCCCATCATCCTACTGCGATTAGAGAATCGATCATTGCGGTTCGGGGGAAGTATCCCGGATGCCGTGTGGTAGCGGTGTTTGAACCAAGATCGAATACAACGGTACGAAAAATTTTTCAAGCGCAGATTGCGAATGCATTGGGGGAAGCGGATGTGGTGTTTATTGGACCGATTCATCGGGGGGATCGAATTCCATCTGAAGATCGTTTGGATATTGCTTGGATTTTAGATACTCTGGAAAGTTCCGGTATCACGGCAAATCATCACAAACAATTTAGTGACTTACTTACCGACATCCGAGCCGAAATACACGCCGGTGACGTGGTGTTATTTATGAGTAACGGTTCATTTGGTGGTATTGCTCACCGGTTGTTGGCTGACTTGAGTGCTTAGCTTTTACGGTTCCGTTTGCTTTGCACGTTGGCTGAAATCAAAGCGGGGATTAATATCCGATGCTATCTTGTTGTTAATTGCAGGATAACGGTCAGTGGAGTCACGTGGGGTCATAATGGAGTTTCAGGACAAGACATTACAGTGCGCCACTTGCGGGCGGGAGTATTTATTCGCGGCACGGGAACAGGAATTTTATCGCGAAAAAGGGTTTGTGGAACCCAAACACTGCCGAGAGTGTCGTCAACAAAGAAAAAGACGTCGAGAATCGTACGCAAGACAGACTCAAGAGGGTGGCGAGGTACCGGTTTCCCGACAAATGTCTTCGGTGATCTGTGCCGAATGCGGGAAGCCCACACAGGTACCTTTTAAGCCGCTGACGGGAAAACCGATACTGTGTAAAGACTGCTTCATTCAAAAGCGATGGGAAGTAAGTGAAGAACAGCCAACCGCTCCGGTAAACGGTATTTCTGATATTCCAGTCCCCGTTGATTCGAGCCAGGGTGTGGATTTGGCGGTATCGGATATATTGGCGGTAACTGAAAGTCCCGATTCAAGTTCGGACGAAACATCCGACGAAACGATACACGATAAGACCGACGAAACAATCGATAAAACGGAACCAGAGATAGATTCTCAAGATGAGCAACCCTCTGAATCTGAGAATGATGTAGAAGAGAATTCTGGCAAGTTAGATTCATAAGATAAAAAGTATTAATATATTAGTCATCGGTATTCGCGACCGATGATTTGGGAATGGCTGTGACCCTGGTGGGCACCGCGGCCTTCAAAGCCGTCCGCGGGGCTGGCAAAGTCCTGGCTGGGTTCGATTCCCAGACATTCCCGCTAAATAAAGTCAACAATAGGCAGTGTAATGCTGGTGTTGTTGGCTTTTTTCATTGAGGAAGGATTAGTTCACGCAATAGGTATCTTGTGCAATTTCGCGCAATAAAATCAAAGAAAGTGTTTGCCATTTATTCAATAAATTGCTAATTTAACGTACTGCGATTTGA
>CBDVBD010000139.1:0-8712 GCA_965372135.1 uncultured bacterium
ATCCAAGAATCCAACCACCCCCTACAGGCAGTGCTTTCTTTGAAAATGGTCCTCCCAACAGTTGTTTCCACCGGAAACCTTGGTGGTATAAGAATCA
Source organism: uncultured bacterium (assembly GCA_965372135.1). GTDB lineage: Bacteria > Electryoneota > RPQS01 > CBDVBD01 > CBDVBD01 > CBDVBD01. The sequence continues at coordinate 98 of CBDVBD010000139.1, forward strand.
ACATCAACTTCACTTTAACTTCGGAAAGTGAAGGATATTATCCCATCGTTAAGTTAGAGCCTGTTTTCAATCATCCGTGTGCAGACCGGCGCCAAATCCGTAACGATACCAATGGTTAAGAACGATAGTATTTTCTTGTGATGGTATCTTATCTCCTTTGGCGATTATTTTGTCGACATGTTGCCGGTCGGCGCTATTGGATCGTTTTTCCAGGCATGGTGCGCTCCCCAAAGGACATTTGCGCTTACCCATGCTTTTTCCTCGTGTCAGTTGTTGTTAATCATCCTCCAATAGTTCAGAACGTAAATATCGTATCGCGGTCTGTTCTAAGATTTCGTCGGTTAAGTAATCACCGTTTTCTATTTGAAGCTTTAGGGCTTTAAGTTTACTCTCATTGTGGTCAAGGGGAGCGCCGGGGGAAGCCTTAATCTCGTGAAGGGGAGGCACTCCACGGACGGAGGGCGCTTCCCCCGGACAAGGGAACCTGCCGCCACAGACCGTTTGCCCTCCAGAACGGGGTATAGTAATGTCGATAATATCGTTATTGTGAACAAAACCAGCTTTACATAAGTTGGCTTTGGAATCTCTTTTTTGTTTTTTTTCAATCATGATAACCATGTGAATTTGTGATTTGTCACATCAGAAAGGCAAAGGGTGTGCCATGTTGAGGAATAGGGAGGAATTATTGAAATTCAGTATCTGTAACTGCTGATTATGTGATATGTTACAATTGAAAAAGAGCTTCCGGATACGGCGGATGATGTAGAGTTGATTTCCGAAAATGTTGGTGAAGTGTTACTTTGGGGTAACAGGTTGAAATGACAAGAATTGGTATGTTCTTGTTAATAATGACAAAAGATGTGATACTTTCTTGTGACTGGTGTAGTGGATTCTATTGGGTTTTGTTAGGTTGTGGGGGCTTTTTCGCGGAGTTGTTGGATGTTGATTTTGTAGCGTTTGATTTTTTCCTGCAAGTTTTTTCGAGCGATTTCCAACTCCTGGGCGGTGGCGGAAACGTTACCGCGATTGCGGGCTAAGGCTTTGATTACTAATTCTTTTTCAAACCGGGATTTAGCTTGCTTCAGAGTCTGGTGGCTGCCATCCATTCTACCCACTTCCAGGATGATTTCCGGGGGCAAATCCGACAGGTCGATAGTGTTGTTTCCCGTTAAGACAATGGCGCGTTCTATGGCGTTTTCCAGTTGTCGGACATTGCCGGGCCAGGAATACAGGCACAGTGCTTTGAGAGCACGTTGGGTGACGAAATGCGGGTTCCGGTGCTGGGCTGGTTTGAATTTTTTCAGGAAGTGTTGTACCAACACTGGGACATCCTCTTTGCGCTCTCGAAGCGGGGGCAGTTCTAATGCGATGACGTTTAGGCGGTAGAAGAGGTCTTCGCGAAAGTTGCCTTTGGAGATCTCTTCCTGGATATTGCAGTTGGTGGCGGAGATCAGCCGGACGTCAACGTTGATGGTTTTGGAACTGCCGACGCGTTCGAATTCTTTTTCCTGCAGGACCCGCAGGAGTTTGACCTGTATGGAACCGGGGATATCGCCGATTTCGTCAAGGAACAGGGTGCCTTTGTTGGCTTGTTCAAAACGTCCGGCGCGGTCGCTTACCGCACCGGTATAGGCTCCTTTGACGTGCCCGAAGAGTTCACTTTCCAGGATGCCTTCGGATAGAGCGGCTGCGTTGACGGTGACGAAGTTTTCCTTTCGTCGGAGGCTGTTGTCATGGATGGCACGAGCCAGTAGTTCTTTCCCGGTACCGCTTTCTCCTTGGATGAGAACGGCAGCATTGCTTTTGGCGATATGGTCAATGGTCATGCGGTAGATGTTCCGCATGCGTTCGTTGCGGCTTTCCATGACTTGGACTTCCATGGGAAGGTCGCTGACTTCGGTGTATGAATCGCGCTTTTTGCCCATGATACAGTCGATCTCGAACATCAGGCTTTCCACGTCTAAGGGTTTTAGAATAAAGCTGTAGGCGCCGAGTTTCATGGCTTCGACAGCGTTTTGGACGGTGCCGTATCCGGTTAAGATAACGACTTTTATTAAGGGGAAGCGCTTGCGGATAATTTGCAGCAGTTCCAACCCGGACATTTCGGGCATAATCAAGTCCGCTAACACTGCGGTAACTGTGGTTTTCGCCAGGAATTCCAGCGCTTCAGCACCGGAAGCCGCTAAGTATACCTCCAAGTCAGTTTCCGATAGTGCATCACTGATTAATTCGCGAAAGTCCTGTTCGTCATCAACAATCAGGATCCGTCCCTTCACTACACCTCCATCGGGTTAGTTGTCACCTCACGGGGACGTAAGTTTCTGCCATTCCAGTGCGGAAGTGGCGGTTATATCATATAGAGAATGACCGTCCGACGATTGCCATCCGGGTATCGATCAATAGGTGCCTTTAATACGAAAAACGGGTACAGTCAACATTTTTCGAGACATAATTCCTATTCATATTATCGGGAAGAAAGGGTTAATTCTTGAGGGTTAAAGGCTGCTTGTAGGGTGTTATTGGTTGGTTTTCTTCGGCATTATGCAATGGAGATGACTTTTTTTGATTTAGGGGCTAAGATGGAGATTAGTGCCCGCAGGATGGTGGAGTCAATTTCTTTGGGCATTTCGTCGCGCATGATCCGCAGAGCAGGATAGGCACGAAGGGCTTTTTTGTAGGGTCGGCGGGTGGTTAAGGCATCGAATACATCGACGATGGTGGCGACGCGGGTGATCGCGGGGATTTCGGTTTCTCTGAGACCGTGCGGGTATCCGGTACCGTTCATTTTTTCGTGATGGTGGAGTACGATTTCCCTGGACAGGTTCCGGACCCTGGGGTTGAACCGTAGCAGTTCGATGCCGTACAAAGGATGTCGGCGGATTTCCGCCATTTCGGCACTGGATAACATGCTGCGTTTGTTTAGGATAGCGTGGGAGATTTTGCTTTTTCCCAAATCGTGCATGAGTAGGCCGAGTCCGATGGCGTTAAGCTCATCTTTTTTATTGATACCGATGATACGTGCCAAGGCGATCCCCATGGCGCATACATTTACGCAGTGGGTGTAAGTAGTGTAGTCATAGGACAACATACGCAGGAGGCTAGGGAAGTTCCACTGGTCTGCGGTTAGGAATTGCACGGTGGATTGTACCAGTGACTCCGCCCGTTCATGGTGCACTATGGAAGTGGGATCGGAAAACATGCGTTCCACCACGGCGGAGCTGGCATCATATATCAGGCGGGATTTTTCATCGACGGTGATTTCGGCGCCGGTTAGCAGTTCTTCGATATTGGTCGAGACGTATTTCCAGTAGACTTCATCATCGGATTGACGGATGTATAAGGTTTCAATGCCGTTTTCTATTAAGAAATCTCTTTTTTCGGCGCTGAATTGAGTCTGCCGTCCCTTGTAGAGAATATGTTTTACTACATTGGCACTTTCTTGCCTCAGGTAAAGTTCGAATCCTAAAATGTTACCCACTTTGAGGGTGAAGAGCTTTACCGGTAAGAAAAGGTTAGTGGACGGGTTTGCACGGTCAAAATCCACTGTTGCTACTCCATCTGTCAATTAAAGTGTTTTCTCGTTAGACTATTTCAACGATACTAATCGTGCAAATTGTGTACCTATTATTGTTAAATGCAGTGTTTTCAGCTTTCAACTGGCTGTACTGTTCTTTCATTTGATTTTTTTTGTTTGGGCGAAAATAATCTAACCAAAATTTCAAGCAGGGAATTGTCAAGTTCTTTGGTCATTTTTTCCCGCATTATTTTTAGAGCTGTGAATCCCCGATAAGGTTCTTGGTATGACCGTTGAGTAGTCATGACATCGTAGACATCAGCAATGGCAGCAATGCGGGCGGCAGTAGAAATTTGAGCTCCAATTAAGCTGTGGGGGTATCCATAACCGTCCAGTTTTTCGTGATGGTGTAGGATAATATCTATCGCGATGTCATCCACTTGTTTGTGGTGTTGCATTATTTCCGCACCTAAAAGGGGGTGTCGATGTATTTCAGCCAGTTCTTTGCTGGATAACATACCGTTTTTATTCATTATCGATTTTGAAATCATCCGTTTTCCAATGTCGTGTAGCAGCAAGCCGTGAGCGAAGGATGTTAGTTCGACAATGTTGTTGATTCCAAAGGTTCTCGCTAACGCGATTCCAATAATACAGACATTTGCTGAATGGGAATAGAGGGTGTACTGATCGGAAAATTTTTCTACCAGTTTGTGGAATTCGTGGTGATGGGTGATTTGCTGTACCACAATATTCATAAGGTTACGAGTGCGGGTAATAAATTGTGCGGAAACCGGTTTAGTGAATAACTTCTTTGCGGCTTCTAAGATCACTCTATATATGATGTTAACTTTCTCGTCTATGGTGATGGTTTCCGGCAATAGGATGTCGACCAGATTGTCCACCTGGTAGTCCCAATAAGTATCACTGTGGGATTTTGGGACATACAGCAACTCGATATTGTTGTTTTTTAAGAATGTGTACTGTTCTTGGTCGAAGATTTTGTTTCCATCTTTAAATGAGATGTATTTGTGTTTGTCCTTTTTATCCTGCCGGAGGAGTTCAAAATCCATGGGGACGTCGACAAGTAAAGTGTCGACTCTTACCGGTCTGTATAGTGTTTCAGGTTGTGTTTCCTGGGTTTTTGTTGTTTGTTGCTTATTAGATACTGGTCTTAAAGATCTTTTTGCCCGTTTGAGTAATTTTCGGACATTTTTTATGTATTCCCAATATAAATACTCATCGGAACGACGGATATAGAGTGCTTCTACGCCTTCTTTGGGCTCGTAAGCGACATTCTTACCCAGGTAAAGGATATACTTTTGCGCCCTGGTCTCTTCCTGCAGAAGATACAGTTTGAAATCCAATACATCGCCTGGTCTAAGGGTTGTCAGTTTTACAGGGATATAAGATCCATCAGAAAATTTGGACGTATTTCTATTCACCTCACCTCACCTCATTTTCCCATTGATATTTATGAAATTATCTATCCATTGGGAAATTCAGAAATGGATCACCGGCTGTTACAGGCGTACACAGTATGGAGTCCGCCTGTAGCTGACACTCATGCAAGTTAATGCAGAGCATGATATATCAATCCAATATTACAACGACTGGTATATTGAAAATGTTTAGTAATGCAAAAAAATAACTTGAAAAATTCAAAAGAATTCCGTATAATTAATATATTTGAAATGTTGGACTGTGGTAATTCCTTAATTGTTGTAATTATTGCTGATGGGATTTTGCTGTCAGCGGTAATTATTGATAGTATGGAGGATTCATGATGTTGATACATGGAAAAAGCGGGTTTTCAGGTGGTTTAAAGAAGGTATGGACTATTGTCCTGATAGTGGGATTATTGGCAATTCCATGGGTTTCGTTTTGCGGGACGGCATCGTCCTATTCGATTAAAATAGTGTCCGGGGCATTTACTCCGGCACGGGACATTCAATCGGTAGAGGATTTAAGCCGGCGTGTGTCGGTGGAGGATCCTTTGCATTGTCTGATTCAGATGGAGGAAAATCCGACTGATGCGGAACGGTCGGCGCTGGCGCAGGCAGGGGTAAATTTATTGGATCCTATTCCGGATCGAGCTTGGTTGGCGACGGTCAGCCAGCCAATTACTGCTGTTCGTGCCCAGGAATTGGGGATACGTTGGGCGGGGGCGTTGACGGTGGTTGATAAGCTGCACCCGAGGATTCTTCGGGGGGAATTCGGTCCTTGGGCGGAATACGAGGATGGGATGGTGATTGTGGTGGTGCATTTGTTTTCCGATGTGCCGTTTATGGAAGGGGAAGTGCTGGCGGCTCAGTACGGTGCGGTGACCGGTGACCTGATCGCGACGCTCAATGCGTGGGTAATGGCGATTGCTCCGGATCGGATTGAGGAGTTGGCGTCGGAAGACTTGGTGATGTGGGTTGAGGTGCTGCCACCGCCGCTGACGGCGATGAATGACGTGGCGCGTGAAGTGGTGGGGGCGAATACCGTGCAGAGCCCGCCGTATAATTTGGATGGTTCGGGGATTACGGTGTGTGTGTATGACGGGGGAATGGTGGATGGGGCGCATCTCGATTTTTCAGGCAGGATTACTGTGGTGGAAAGCGGTGGGACGGCAAGTCACGCTACTCATGTGGCGGGGTCGGTCGGTGGTGACGGCGCCAATTCCAGCGGGCAGTATCGGGGGATGGCACCGGGATGCGGGCTGCTTTCCTACGAGTATGAATCCTGCAGCCCTTACTGCCTGTACAACAGCCCGCAGGATATTGAAGCGAATTACGGTCAGGCGTTGAATACCTACGATGCCCGGCTGACAACTAATTCCATCGGGTCTAATATTGCGCAGAATGGGTACGATTGTAATTGGGAGGGAGATTATGAGATCACCTCACAGTTAGTGGATAATATTGTACGGGGAAGTTTAGGCAGCCCGCTAATCGTGGTGTTCGCAGCGGGCAATGAGCGCGGTAACGGACGCTGCGGAACCACCTACGAAACCATGGGAGTGCCGGCGGGAGCTAAGAATATTCTTACTATTGGCGCCACTGACGATTACGATGTGATTACCTATTTTTCGTCATGGGGACCAACGGACGATGGTCGGATTAAACCGGAAGTGTGTGCTCCCGGATACAATATATACAGTTGTTTACCTGGAAATTCATACGGGAACATGAGTGGGACATCCATGGCGACACCGATCACTTCCGGTTGTATCGCATTGGTGTTGGAGCAGTATGCCACCACTTATCCCGGAGTGCAAAATCCGCTGCCTTCGACGGTCAAGGCGATAATGATTAATACCGCACTTGATTTGGGAAACACCGGTCCGGATTATGTGTATGGATTCGGAAGGATCGATGTGCAGGCTGCGGTGGATGCGGTGATGAACATGCAGTTTTTGGAGGATGAGATCGCCACCGGGCAGGCGGATGCCCATACATTTAATGTGGGACCGGGAACCTCAAATCTGCGGGTGTCGTTGGCGTGGACTGATCCGGCGGCAATACCGATGTCCAATCCGACGCTGATTAACGATTTGGATCTGACGTTGGAATCGCCGTCGCGTACGGTGTATTATCCATATATCCTTAATCCGGCAAGCCCGAGCAACCCGGCGACTACCGGTGTCGATCATGTCAATAACTACGAGCAGATCGTAGTCAGCAGCCCGGAAGCCGGGCAGTGGACGATTAACGTGTCTTATACCAGTATGCCCACCTCACCTCAGAATTATTCTTTAGTCGCCAGCGAAGTGCTAAGCGCCGGATTTAGTTTTGTGCAAGGGCATGTGACAGCGCTGGGTACCGGTGATCCATTGCCTGCGAATGTGACTGTGGTTGGCGGAGCTCAGCAAGTGACGGCGGATTCCACCGGGTTTTATGTGTTTGGGGTGGCAGGCGATTCCACCTATACGGTGGAGGCATCGTACTTTGGACATGTGACGTCTCAACAGTTGATATATGTTCCGGCGGATTCCACAATGACGTTGGATTTCGTGTTGACACCAGGGGCTACCGGGACGTTGGAAGGTACGGTGTATGACATCAATTCCGATCCGATTTCCGGTGCAGAGATTGTCGTGATGGATACTCCATTGGATCCGGTGTATTCAGGACTGACCGGATTCTACCAGAATACCAGCATCCCCGGAGGTGCCACCTACGATATTTCAGTGAGTGCCAGCGGATTTGAGGGTGATACGGCGGTGGTGTTTGTGCCGGTGGGAGGGACAGTAGTACAGAATTTTGTACTGTATCCGGTGGTGTACCTGACGGATTTCGAATCGATCAGCGATTGGACGATGGATCCGTCGCACACAGCGTCCACCGGGGCTTTTGTGGCGATTGACCCCAATCCAACCGAATACCAGAATGGAGATGACACCACACCTGATCCCGGAATTATAGCATGGGTGACGGCACAGAATTCCGCACTTGGTACCGATGATGTCGATAACGGGATTTCAGCAACTCGATCTCCGGTGATTGATTTGAGTTATTTGTCCGGCGCTCGGCTGGTGATGAATTGGTTCCACGGACAGCGAGATGCCGGTGATGATCCCAACGACTTTTTCAGCATCGATGTGTCCAATAACGGTGGGACGACCTTTCCGCTCAATTTAATCAGTATCGGCGATGTGAATCATACCCCGGAATGGCACACGCTGGACGTGGAATTACACACCCTGATTACCTTAACCAATCAGATGGTGATTCGGGTACAGGCGGCGGATGCGCCTGCTAATGGGGATATTGTGGAAGCCGGGATCGATGATGTCAGAATTATCGCCGCCGGTATCGGGAATGATTTGTCACCGCCGATCATCACGGTACATCCATTGGGTCCGACAGCGGATCCAGTGGGTCCCTATTCAGCGCAGGCAACCGTAACGGATTTGAGCGGGATTGACACGGTGGAAGTGTTTCACGGCGGTGATGGGGTTAGTTTCTTCGCAGTAACTATGAGTAATGGTGGTTCTGGGGATTTGTATTCCGGAAATATCCCCGGATATCCGGTGGGAAGCACGGTGTATTATTTTATCCGTGCCGTGGATGCGTCGGTCAATGCCAACGTGGGTTACAGCGATACCTTGACGTTCCAG
>CBDVBD010000140.1:0-8686 GCA_965372135.1 uncultured bacterium
TAATGGGGTTTGAATATATTTCGCCACTGCCGGGGGCGGAATTGGTAACCAAGGATGCGCGAATCATTATACGTCCGGGTGAAGAATTATCACCTGCCAGTGTTAAAAGATCCACGTGGTTAACTGTAATCGGTTCGGAGAGTAGAGAGCATTCCGGAGATATTTACTTTGCCGCCGACAGAAAGACGGTGGTATTTAATCCTCACGAGTCATTCATACCTAATGAAATGGTCACCGTAAGAATCCGGGAAGGACTGCTCACTGTATCCGGTGATTTGATTGCACCTAATGAGTTCAGTTTCAAGATATCTCCGAAGACAAAGCCGATTCGAACATCCGATGAGATATGGTATGAGAAATTTATCGAAAGTGACGTAGTTTACACAAAGAAGCGGATTTCCAGTAAGACAAAGATAAACGGGATTTCGATACCTACGGATTTCCCTCCCCTCGAAATCACGGTGAACAGGAATCCCGCTGAAGGTTTTTTATTTTTTGCACCCTTTGTATTTCCCGATCCACGGGGCGCCATGTCCTATATGATCGTCATCGATAATGATGGTCAGGTAGTATATTACCAACGGGATATACATCCGTTTGGGAATTTTCGGGTGCTGTGGAACGGTAATATAACCTATTACTGGCATGGTGAGAAAACTCATTATATTATGGATTCGACCTACTCTGTAATCGATTCTTTCAATACCGTTGGTTATGAAACCGATGGGCACGAATTTCTCTATTTGAAAAACGGGCATGTATTATTAGTGGCTTATGATCGTCAAATAATCGACATGAGTCAAATTGTAACAGGGGGTGACCCGGAAGCGATTGTGGACGGATTCGTTATTCAGGAACTGGATCAGAACCGTGAGTTGATTTTTGAGTGGCGAAGCTGGGATCATTTCAAGCTCACGGACGCGATCGATAGTGTGGATTTAACCGCCCACCACATCGATTATGCGCATGTCAACTCCATCGATGTGGACAGGGACGGGAACTTGCTGATTTCCTGCCGTAATTTGGAGGAATGCACTAAGATTTCGAGAACTACCGGGGAAATCATCTGGAGATTAGGCGGGAAATTGTGCCGGAATAATGAATTTACTTTCATTGGCGACCGATTGGAAGGATTTTCATATCAGCACGATTTCCGCCGGGTTGGGGATAATTACCTGGTATTCGATAATGCGAATAATTATACACCTTCCGTTCCCAGAGCGCTTGAATATTCAATCGATGAAGAGGCAATGACCGTTAGGTTGGTTTGGGAATACCGCAACAGGTATCCGGTGAAAGACAGCCATATGGGAAATATCCAGCGGTTATCCAATGGGAATACATTAATTGGTTGGGGTGGCAGCTACTTGGGGACGAACGATATTAGGATCTCCGAAGTAACTCCTGAAGATGAAGTTCTGTTTGAAATGAATTTCGGGAAAAATCGGTATAAGACATACCGTGTGTACCGTTGTGATTGGGGCGGGCAGGCGAAGGTTCCGTATTTGGTGGCAGAGAGAAACCATGAACAAGGTGTAGTTATTTTGACCTACAATGTTTTCGGAAAAGCCGAATATGACAAGTATCACATTTATTATGATAATGAGCCCAATCCCACGAATGTGGTTCTATTTGAAGAAGGGAATCAGGTGGAAATCGCGGGGCTGCCGAATGGAGATCATTATTTCCGTGTGACGGCTTTGGATTCGAGTTTGAATGAAACTGATTTCTCTAACGAAGTAAAGGTAACCGTTGTCTGGTCTTATGAGGACCTGCGGAAGGGGATTACCCCAGAGCAATTTACTCTTTTGCAGAACCGTCCAAATCCATTTAGCTCGACCACAGTGATATCGTATAGTTTGCCGGAACCTGCGAATTTGAGGATTTCGATACATGATTTAGACGGCGATCTCATAGAAGTACTGCAACAAGGGTATCAGGAAGCCGGCAACCATATCGCAATATGGAACGGTTCAGAAGAGAGATCGGGTATTTACTTTTACAGCATTGAGACGGAACAGTTTCACGACCTAAAAAAGATGGTACTTTTGAAATAACGCTGGAATTGCTTAAGGAAGGACGGCACATGAGTTTAGCACCCCACGGCGGTACCTTAGTCAACCGCATCGCGTCCCCGGATATTTTAGAGGGATTGAAGTCAGGGATTACACAATTGCCCAGGTTGGAATTGAACGGATGGGAACGGTCGGATTTGCAGATGATTGCCATCGGCGCCTTTTCGCCGTTGGAAGGGTTTATGGATCATGACACATATGAATCGGTGGTCAGTACCGGGCATCTGCCCAATGGATTACCGTGGACGATACCAATTGTGTTGTCAACTACACCGGATAAGGCTGATGAGTTGAAGGAAGGGTCGGATGTTGCGCTTTATGGTCAGAATCAGAATCCTTTGGGGATACTGCACTTAGAAGAAAAGTACAGCTATGACAAACGGAAATGCGCTCGGGAAGTATTTTTGACGGAGGATGAAGCGCATCCCGGCGTCAAAGTGGTGTACGATCAGGGGGATGTATTATTAGGCGGGAAGGTTACGATGTTGGAACGGAAGAAGTTGCAGCAGTTTATTGAATACAGATTCGATCCGGCGGAAACCCGGGAGGCATTCGATGAGTTAGGATGGAAGACGGTGGTGGGATTTCAGACCCGGAATCCGATTCACCGGGCACACGAATATCTGCAGAAATGCGCCATGGAAATGGTGGACGGGCTGCTGATTCATCCGATTGTGGGTGAGACGAAAAGCGACGATATATCCGCGGAAATGCGGATGCGGTGTTACGAAGTGCTGATGGAGAATTATTACCCCAAAGACCGGGTGATGTTAGCGGTGAATCCGGCGAATATGCGGTATGCGGGACCGAAAGAAGCGATTTTTCATTCGATTATCCGCAAGAATTACGGGTGTACCCATTTTATCGTGGGTAGAGATCACGCCGGTGTGGGGAATTATTACGGAACGTACGACGCACAGTATATTTTCAACGAATTTGACCGGGATAAGCTGGAAATTACGCCGTTGTTTTTCGAGCATGCGTTCTACTGTAAAGCGTGCGGGAATATGGCGAGTATGAAAACCTGCCCTCACAGCAACGAGGAACATGTATTCCTGTCCGGCACCAAGGTACGGGAAATGTTGCGAGCGGGGCAATTGCCTCCGGCGGAATTTACCCGAGCGGAAGTTGCGCAGGTGTTGATGGAGGGGATTGATTGAAATGTTGAATGTTGAATGTTGAATTAAAAGACTGCAGGGTGGGGACACCCTGCAGCACAAATCAATCATCTCCTACGCAACTATAAGTGTCAGGTGGGGACACCTGACACCACTGAATATAAGCTGAAGCAAGCTTCAGCGAACAAAGCGCCCTTAAGGGCGCACTCCAAAGGAAAGACGATGGGAAAAGTGGATCGGGTGTTTGTGCTGGGGTTGGATTGCATGACCCCGCAACTGACGTTCGAGCGTTGGATCGACGATCTGCCCACATTCAAGAAATTGATGACGGAAGGGGCGTGGGGACGAATGCCTACCGTGATTCCGGCGATTACGGTGCCAGCGTGGATGAGTATGATGACATCCAAGGATCCGGGGAAATTGGGTGTATATGGATTCCGCAACAGGAAGAATTATACCTATGACGAGATGTTTTTCGCCAATGCGTTGGCGTTCAAGGAAATGACGGTGTGGGATTATCTGTCCCGGGCGAATCGGCGGTCCATTATTGTGGGAGTGCCGGGGACCTATCCAACCAAGCCAATCAACGGGAATTTGATTTCGTGTTTTATGACGCCGGATACCACAGTGGATTTTACATATCCAACGGCATTAAAGCAGGAATTAATCGATCATGGGATCGACTATATGTTGGATACCGATGCGTTTCGCACCCATGATAAGGATAAACTTCTGGGCGAATTGTACCAGATGACCGAAGAACGGATGAAGACGGTGCATTATTTGCTGGACAACAAAGAGTGGGATTTTTTCATGGTAGTAGAGATGGGTCCGGACCGGGTGCATCACGGGTTCTGGAGTTTTATGGAGCAGGATCATCCCAAGTATGAACCGGGGAATCCCTACGAAAATGCGATTTACGATTATTATCGTGCGATCGACCGGGAAATGGGGAAGATTTTGGATCGGTTGGATGAGAATACATTGTTTATGGTGGTGTCCGACCATGGGGCGAAAACCATGGACGGGGGAATCTGTATCAATGATTGGTTGATCCAGGAAGGATATTTGACTTTAAAGGAAACTCCGCAGGAACCGGTGACGTTTAAGACTGAATTGGTGGATTGGAGTAAGACGACGGCGTGGAGTTCGGGAGGGTATTACGGCAGGTTGTTTTTGAATATCCGGGGACGGGAACCTGAAGGGATAATTGCTCCGGAAGATGTGGGGAAAATCAGGCAGGAATTGATCGACCGGATCGAAGCGATTCCCAATCATAAAGGGATGCAGATTGGAACGAAGGTGTATCGTCCTGAGGATATTTATCCAGTGGTCAACGGGATTGCGCCGGATATGTTGATATATTTTGGGGATTTGGATTGGCGTTCGGTGGGGACGGTGGGGAATCCTGAGATTTGGACATTTGAAAATGATACCGGACCGGATGACGCTAACCATGCCCAGGAAGGGATTTTTGCCGCGATAGGTCCGGGAGTGTCCCAGGGCAGACAACTGACCGATATACATATCATGGATTTGGCGCCGACGGTGCTACATAGTTTAGGGCAGCCGGTGCCGGATGATATGCAGGGGAAAGTGATGGAAGTTTAAAAGTTAGAAAGTTAGAAAGTTGAAGTCTGCTTCAAGCAGACTGATAGGATAAAGGATCAAGAACATTTAGTTAAAATAATATAACGAAGCGAGGTTAAGAAAGATGAGTGACACGGGATTTACGTTGTGGTTCACAGGGTTGTCCGGATCGGGAAAGACCACCATTGCAGAAATAGTTCAAGAGGAAATGATTCGACGGGGGCTCAAGGTGGAATTGTTGGACGGGGACGTGGTCCGACAACATTTGTCCAAAGGACTGGGATTTTCCAAAGAAGACCGGGATACCAATATCCGCAGGGTCGGATTCGTGTGTAAATTGTTGACCAGGAACGGAATCGTGGCGATCGGCTCGGCGATTTCACCGTATGAAGCGATTCGAGCCGAAAACCGGGCGATGATCGGTAATTATGTGGAAGTGTTCGTCAAATGCCCGTTGGACGTGTTAGTGGAACGGGATGCGAAGGGGCTGTACAAGAAGGCATTGGCTGGGGAAATCAAGAATTTCACCGGGGTATCGGACCCATACGAAGAGCCGGAGAATCCGGAAATTTTGGTGGAGACGGATAAAGAAACGGCGGAAGAATGCGCCCACAAGATTTTAGTCAAACTGGAGGAAATGGGGTATATTCCGACGATGCGCGATGATTATTCTCCGGACGAGGAAAAGAAGATCGAGGATCGACTGCGGTCGTTGGGGTATTTGTAAATATTCGTGTGAACGTATGAAAGTGCCCCCCCTTAATCCCCCCCGGGAACCGGGGGGGAGATTGTAAAAAGACACGGGCAATTCGTCTATAGCCAGCTTTTCATGCAAGTAGCCAGTGTCACTCGGATGACATACAAAGGGAAGTAACTTAGAAATACCACTATGGCGTTATTTCGGAAGAAGAAAAGGGTGATGGTGATCGGGATCGACGGTACACCATTTACATTTCTACAGAAACATATGGAGGCTGGGGATTTTCCGGTACTGAAATCGTTAGCCTCTCAGGGGGCGTTTGCTCAGATGGACAGCGTGCTGCCGTGTATTTCATCGGTGGCATGGGCGACTTATATGACTGGTAAGAATGCCGGAAAACATGGGATATTCGGGTTTGTGGACCGGATAGCGAATCCGTTCAGTATTTTCATACCCAACTCCCGGCACATGACGTCGGATACGCTGTGGGAAGTGTTAAGCCGGAACCGGAAAAAGGTAGTGGTTCTGAATGTACCGGTCACGTATCCGCCAAGGGAAGTTAACGGGGTTTTAGTAGCGGGATTTTTAGCTACCGATATCGATAAAGCGGTGTATCCGCCGTCGGCGGCAGTCAATCTGCGAGACATGGGATACCGGATCGATGTGGATGCGTGGCAGGGACGGAAGGATAAGGAAGCGTTTTTCAAGGATTTGTACTATACGTTGGATAAGCGCTTAGAGGTGTCCAGGTTTTTCCTGAAGGATATCGACTGGGATTTTTTCCAATTGCATATCATGGAAACCGACCGCATCAACCATTTCCTGTGGGAACAGTACGAAACCGGCGATCCTGAGTACGCCGACCGGTTTTTGGATTTCTACCGGAAGGTGGATGAGGTGATTGGGGAACTGATCAAGTATTTGCGGGATTCGGATCAGTTGGTGGTGTTGTCGGATCATGGGTTCTGCTCGATAAAGAAGGAAGTGTATTTAAATCATGCCATGGAGAAGCAGGGATTTTTAAAGTTGGCGCCTGATGCGAAATCGGTGAAGGATATACTGCCGGAAACCACCGCGTACAGCTTGATTCCGGGACGGATTTTCCTGAATCTGAAGGGCAGGGAAGAAAAGGGCACGGTGGAGCCGGGGAGTCAGGCTGAGGAAATCCTGTGCGAGTTGGAAGAGTGGCTGCTGACGATTACCGATGACACCAGCGGGGATCGGATCATGAAGGAGACGGTGCGTGCCAAGGATTTGTACACGGGGGATCGACTTCCTTATGCGCCGGATCTGCTGGCGATTCCTTACGATGGGTACGACATGAAGGGGAATGTCAAGACCGATTCGTTGACGTTTAAAGGGGATTTGGTGGGGACGCATACGTTTTTCGATGCGTCGCTTTTTGTGCGCGGGACGACGCTCAAGGTTTCACGACCGAATTTGACGCACTTGATGCCATCGATTTTGGAAGTGCTTGGTGTGGGTATTCCCGGTGATTTAGATGGGGAAGTAGTATTCTAACAATTTTCTACGGAGATTACATGGGAATAAAATCCTTTATAAAACGCTATAATATCATATACAAACCAGCCTCATGGATAAGATCTATCATTCTTAACAGCGTTAAGCAGATTCGGGTGTTTTCAGTATCTGTTCGCCGCGGAACATTATTTTCCAGCATGACAACCAATTTTATCTCAAAGAAATGGGGAGGTCAATCATTTTTAGAATACCCTATTTCCGTTCCCCATTTAGAGAACGAGAATGATTTGGTACAGTTTTTGAAAGACTCAGATATCCAAATTAATGAAGGAAGATGGACTGTCTATGTACCGCCTCAGGAAGAATTGGAAAGATTGTTTCCGTTTATTACAGAAAAATATCCGAGAAATGCTGGGTTAAAGATACTGAAATCATTTGGACACCCTGAATCGGTAAAATATATCAGCCAGAGTTATCAGTCGCATCCATATCATCCGTTTTTGAAGGGAGATATGCGTCAATTTATCCGAGTTGCCAACCATTTATATTATATTGGTATAGGACCTCGTCTCTATGATGTTATTGCCATGAAAACCGACACACAGACGTTGACTTCCTTTGTAATTCAACATATAGATTCAGATGGATTGAATGATAATGATTACGTTAACTTTATGGCTCAACTTAGGGAAATTATATCACAGGAAGTAGTTGTTCCAATGATTCAATCGTGGGAGAATCACAAGGATTTTTCACTGCCCGACTGTAATGAAAACTTAATTCGTAGTAATACAGATGGGAAGCTTTATTATATTGATTTCCAGTCTTTTATTTTTAAAAGCGAGAAAAAGTATTTGAAAAATATTGTTAAGCAACATAAGAATACATTGCATTTTGGCACTGAAGCGGCATTGCTTGGTGGAAAATTCTTATATCAATCCATACCCGGAATAGATCATGGCAGGAGAGATACTGAACGAAGGTGGAAAATATTTTTGGAATTATTGGAAAAGGTCGGAGAGGATTTGCATGACAAGGTTGTGTTTGACATTTGCTGTAATGCTGGTATGGTTCTCTATAATTGTTTAGTGAACGGTGCATATTGGGGTGTTGGATGGGATTTGCCGGTAGTTGCTGAAGTAGCTGTTTCTCTACAATCGGCATTAGGAATTACAAGATTAGATGTTTTCGGTGAAGAAATTACAGATAATACAGATTTTATGAAGTATTTGCCTCCACATTTATCGTCACATAAAGACTGTATCCTATTCTATTTAGCGGCAAAGAAGCATATAGGATTTCCTGAAGGAGTGGGAAAGCTCCCATGGACTACAATGATATACGAAGGACATGGGGATGAAGACTTCGCTAAAACAAGAGAGTTCTTCGCAAAAGTATCCTGGTTAAAGGACGCCAAGATAGGAGCGATGACTACAAACAAATCCGAATTGGGGGTAGTCAGGACTATTGCAATAATAACAAGGGAATATAAAAGTTAGTTTTTTTGGAAAAACGGATGGAAGGTTTAGGGTATTTGGGATAATTTCAATAGAAAGCGGTGAGTTAGATTTTTGGTTTTTACTTGACAATGGGTTTTGATTTTATTATATTGGTGGGTTCTTTTTTAAGGACTGAAACCAAGTTGTGTACACAGCTTTGGTTTTAATATAATGGTGGGTGTAGCTCAGCTGGTAGAGCACCTGGTTGTGGCCCAGGCGGTC
>CBDVBD010000141.1:0-8668 GCA_965372135.1 uncultured bacterium
GGCGGTCGTGGGTTCAAATCCCATCACTCACCCTCTCAAACCTCATGATTGCCTGCAGGATGAGGATTCGTGATTCATTACTATCCTGCAGCAGAATTTGTCGGGTTTTCCGCCAGTGGGCGGACTTTCAGCTTCGTTACGCTTCGGAACCCGATCTACAATAATTTTGGCCCCATCGTCTAGTGGTTAGGACTCGAGGTTTTCGACCTCGCAACAGGGGTTCGACTCCCCTTGGGGTCACCAGATAGAAAGGACTGTTATCATAAATATACAGTCCTTTTTTTTATCGAAACAGACTATGCCAAATCGCTAATGTTAACTTAATACACGACGGTGTATATTTGGATCACCCTGGATATTGACTGCGATATGAAACGATAAATCAGCACCAAATAGGGTATCAAATCATCTGTCGATGCAGAAATGACAAAAAAGTTCATTTTTTCGGCAACTTTTTTGGTGTTAAATGACTCTATATAAGTAGAGGTTGATTTGCATCATTCGATTCGACTCCCATCCTCAATGCCTTGCTATAATTTTTCCTGCCATTTTCAATCCAACGCTGGAGGGGTATTGTGAACAATACCAAACGATTTCGTGCTTTTGATTGCATGTTGGTTTTCCTTGTGGTTGGAATTTTTGTTTTCACCACTATTGGGGTAGGGTCATCGGTTAGTTCCCAAAAGGTGCCTAATCGGGTGCCAAAAGTGAACTCCGTAGTCAAAGTGGATGCGGTGTTAGATGAGCCGCTGTGGCAAGAAGCATTGGTGATGGAACTGAACTTTGAGGTGGGACCGGGTGAAAATATCCCACCGCCTGTGAGGACGGAAGTGTTGCTTGCCTACGATGACACCCAGTTATTCGCGGCGTTTCGGGCTTATGATCCGGATCCGTCACAGATTCGCGCTCGAGTGTGTGACCGTGATAATCTCTGGAGCGACGACTGGGTGGCGCTGAATTTGGACACCTTTAATGATGAACGCCAGTCTTTCCTTTTTATTTGCAATCCTTTAGGTGTGCAAGCTGATGATATAGAGGTCTTGGAAGGAGGTAGTGGCGGAGATTGGGATGCGATCTGGGATTCCGATGGGCGTATCACCAACCAAGGATTTATCGTGGAGATGGTGATTCCTTTTAGCTCACTACGTTTCCAACGCACGGAAGGGGATCAGATTTGGGGATTTGACGCCATTCGCAGTTATCCTCGAAACATCCGGCATCATATTGGACTGTTCCCGCGTGATCGTAGTAATAATTGCTATCTGTGCCAAGCGGAGAAGTTGATTGGTTTTGCGGGGGTGATTCCGGGAAAAAACATTGAATTCGATCCCACGATTTCGGGTTTCTTCTCGCAGGAGCGGGAGTACGAAACCACCGGATCGTTTTTGGAAAGAGACAAGGAGTTTAATGCTGGGGTGACGGCACGGTGGGGGTTCACTCCTAATTTAATGTTGAGCGGGACAGCCAATCCGGATTTTTCGCAGGTGGAAGCGGACGCGGCACAATTGGATATTAATAAACAGTTCGCCATTTTTTATGGTGAGAAACGACCATTTTTCTTGGAAGGATCCAATTTATTCCATACCAGATTGCGGGTGGTTCATACTCGGACGGTGGCTGATCCGGAATGGGGAATTAAGCTGACCGGACAAGAAGGACCTCATGCGATAGGTTTTTTCTCCGCGCGGGATCATGTAACGAATATGTTATTCCCTTCCAGCGAAGGTTCGGATGATGTGTCATTGGATTCACTCACCACCAGCACGGTGTTGCGTT
Organism: uncultured bacterium; assembly: GCA_965372135.1. GTDB lineage: Bacteria > Electryoneota > RPQS01 > CBDVBD01 > CBDVBD01 > CBDVBD01. Next base: position 1,777 of record CBDVBD010000141.1, read on the forward strand.
ATCGCATGGATATCGCATCTTCCACCAATGTTGGAGTCCTGTTCACCGATCGTGAAGGAAAGGATTATTATAACCGATTGGGAGGTTTTGACGGTAACCTGAGATTTACACAGCGGGATAGGGTACAATTTCAGTTCTTAGGCTCTCGCACCAAATATCCGTATGCAATCGCAGAAGAATTCGACCAACCTACGGATACTTTCGATGGAATCGCCTTTGATGTTATTTACAATCACAGCACCAGGGGGCTGGATTGGTATGGAGTTTACCGGCAAGCGGAACCAAAATTCCGTGCGGATATGGGATTTATGCCGCAAGTCAATTTTCGATTTTCAGAAGGGGGTTGGGGATACACCTGGCATCGCGATCCCGGGTCGTGGTGGCATATGTTGAATGTGGGTAACGCGGTGGATCATGAGGAGGATTTCGACGGACCTTTGATCCAGGAACAGGTGAAATTTTGGTTTAATTATGAAGGTCCGATCCAAACACGTTACAATTTAGAAGGCGGGATCGGGAGCATGATGTATGAAGGAGAAGAATTCGAGAGTATTTGGATGTGGACGGACGGTTCGATTACTCCATCGAAGTCATTATCTTTCTGGATTGGGTCTGAAATTTCCAAAACCATCGACTACGATAACACCCGGGAAGGTCATGTGTTCTCGATAATCCCTGAAGTCGAGTACAAGCTTGGTCGTCATTTGACCACATCGTATAATCATACTTATGAACAAATGCGAGTGGAGGGTGGTTTGTTATACACGGCCAATGTGGGTGAATTGCGATTTGTTTATCAGTTCACTAAACGGGCATTCTTACGAACAATCACCCAATATGTGAATTACCGGCGCGATATCTATCTTTACGAAGATGACGATGTGGATGCCGAAGAACAGAGTTTATTCAATCAGGTGTTGTTTTCGTACAAAATAAATCCGCAAACGGTGCTCTTCCTGGGCTATACCGATGATTATTTCAGCGATCGAGAGATACGGATCACCCAGACCAACAGAACTATTTTTGCCAAGATCGGGTATGCGTGGGTGCTCTAATGTAATAAAGTTCTTACCACTTTGTGGACGAGAGTGAGTCGATAAATAAGAAGCAATCAGAAGCTATTGGAAGTTTCTGGTTGCTTTTTTTTTATTTTATATGTACATTCCATTGTAACTAAGGAGCTTTCAAAGAAGTTACTGTCCAATTCATTGATCTTCGTTTACTTTGACTCTGAGCAGGAGGTGGACATGTTTAGATTTGGTTGGATTATCATATTGTGTTATGGGATTTATGGAGTGTTGATTCCCAACATTGGAGCAGCACTTAATTTAACGGATGTTGGGGTGCACGATCCTACCACGTTTGTGCACTTCCTCGATGCGGAGCCTTGGGGCACAAACTATATGTTAGCCTGCGGTGCTGGGGGATTATGGGTCTATGACATCTCGCAGGGGGATGTACCGATAATGGCAAGTCATTTGGGGGTACAAGGGCAGCAATTTTATAATACATGGGCTACCGGGAATATTGGTATCGCTACCAGGAGGCATAATGGTGCAGCAATCCTCAACCTCAACAATCCTTCTAATCCTACCGTAAATTATAATTACGAACCTCAGAATCGGAGTATCGAGGATGGGCTGCTGCAGGACGGATGGTGGTGGATGACGGCTCATAATGAGGGTTTGGTAGCGATGGAGCATGGTAACTATTCCAACACGGTACAATTTTTGGAAAGTGAGTTAAATGATGCGTGGGGGTTAGTGTATCATCCGGATGGGATGCTGTTTGTGGCGAATGGTGCTGGCGGAGTGGCAGGAGTACAGATAACCAATGCACCATCAGCGAACCTTATTTGGCAGGAAACTACGACCGGTTCGGCGATCGATGTGAAATGGGAGGGGAATCGATTGGTGGTGGCAGTGGGTGACGCAGGTTTTGATGTTTTCGATATTTCTAATGTGTCCCAGCCGCAGTTTTTGAACAATGTCAACACCCCGAATTTTTGCAATCATGTCTCCATCAGCCAGGGGAAAGTAGCAGTGGCTGATTGGGAACAGTTGTTGGTGTATGATGTGGAGACTGGTGAATTAGTGGGGTCGAAATATACACCGGGACGTATGATGGGGGTCTATATGACTGGGGATGAAGTCTTTGCCTCCGATTGGTCCGCCTTCCGGCATTACCGTTATGGGTACATTCCCGATGCTGATATCGAAGTGGAACCGCGGCAGATTATCTTATCATTTGTGCCTCAAAATCAGTCATTCGATACGACTTTGGTGGTGTCGAATGTGGGACACAGCATTTTGAACGTTAATTCTGTGCAGAGTTCTTCCTCGGCGTTTTCAGTACAGCCGCAATCGTTTAGTGTGTCGCCTGAAGATAGTGCCTTGGTTACACTTACTTATATTCACAATTCCAGTCTACCCGGAAATGCCACCCTTCGTTTTTGGAGCAATGATCCTGATGAACCGAGAACGGATTGCCGTGCGATCGGTCACGGTGGGGCAGTAAGCATCGGCGATCCAGCACCGAATTTCACAACTCCTTTGTTATATGGGGGAAATTTTACATTGAGTGACCATTTAGGGGACGTGGTACTTATGGTATTCTGGGCAACCTGGTGACCGGTGTGCGGACCGCAGTTAGCGGGTATGGAAACCGCAATATGGCAGGTGTATCAGAACGAAGACTTTGTTTTGATTGGAATAAATCGAGCGGAAAATCAAAATTTGGTGCAGACGTTTGTTGAGAATTTGGGATTGACCTTCCCGATAGGTTTGGGAGACATGAGTCTTTACAATTTGTACGAATTAGAGGGTGGTATGTCACCATTCCCCAGGGATTTTATTGTGGATCAACAGGGTGTTATCCAGTATGCCCAAACCGAATATGATCCACAAGCAATGACGGATTTGATCGAAACACTTTTGGGTGTTACAGATATTCCGGACAATTTGATAAAGGATGTGTTAATGCCGTTGCAGCCGCATTTACATCCACCCTATCCCAATCCGTTTAACAGCGAAGTGAAGATATCATTTTGGGTGCCGACAAGGACTAAAGTCTCGCTGGGGATTTATGATGTGTTGGGCAGGCAGGTGAAATCATTGATTACTGCTGAGTCTCAAAATGGTTATCATCAGATTCATTGGGATGGGACTGGATCAAACGATATACAGGTGTCATCCGGAACGTATTTTGTAAAGTTTTGGGGAAATGGATTCGAACAAACACAGCAGGTGGTGGTATTGAAATAGTTAGAAAAGAATACCACTTTAAAAAAAATGGAGTATTAGGAAAACTGTAAAGGAGGGTACAATGACTCTGAAAAAGCGATTAATATTAGTCTTTGGAATTTCTTGTTGCTTGTTTTCTATAAGCATCGCAAATCAGGTTCAAGAAAATCAAACAGAGGACAATGAAACTCCCAAATGGGTCAGGAACTTTGGTGGTGATAATTGGGATGACAGTAAGGATGTGGTTGAAAGTCCTGATGGCGGCTTCGTGTCCGTCGGTACTACCCATTCTAATAGACCAAGACGGAATAACATATATTTGGTTAAGACGGATGATACCGGAAAGCTTGAATGGCAGGTAATATTAAGAGGTAAAGGACGTGATTTCGGCTATGGAATCACCAACTCCGGGGATGGAGGATATATAATTACAGGAATGTCGTATTCATATTCACCAGATGGAAGTGCTTGTAACTATATGCTAAAAGTAGATGGATCCGGTAATGAGGTCTGGTATAAAACCGTGAATAACTATCATGGTCAGGGTCAATGCATTCGTAGAACTACTGATGGAGGATATATTATCTCAGGGAATAACATGCCATATCCAGCAGTGGATATCAGTTATGCCTTCCTAATTAAAACTGACTCAGACGGTCAGTTCAAATGGTACAAGGAATATAGTGATGTTATTCAAGGAAGCACTTCCGGCAAATGTGTTCGTCAAACCAAGGATGGGGGGTATATAATTGCGGGTACCAATTCGGAATGCGATGGGCTTCTGAAGGCATATGTAATTAAAACCGATGCACAAGGAGAAACAGAATGGGCGAAAACATTTCACGAATGCAATGTCCCAAAAGGATATGGGATAGTTGAATCAAGTAACGGTGGATTCCTTGCGCTGGCTTACACTGACTGTGGAAAAAACACTAAAGGTAAAATAATGTTATTAAAAATAAATGAATCCGGTGAGGAGATATGGAGGCGCTTTATTAGCATCGATTATTGTACTGTTTTGGGTAAATGTATTGAAAACACGATCGATGGCGGGTACATCATTGCCGGTACTGTGTCCTGTCCTAATTTCGGGAGTCGTTCTCCACATAATGTCCTTCTCTTGAAAACTAATAACGACGGAATTGAGGAATGGCACAGAATATTTGGAGGAGATGGCAGAGATACAGCTGCAGCAGTTCGCCAGACCTCCGATGGTGGTTTTATCATATCAGGACAAAGCAGTTCCAATATTAGAAAAAACACGGATGCTTATCTCATAAAAACAGATGCAAATGGCAATATAAAATGATAGTTGGTATGTGATTGCATACTCTGGGTATCATCCTAAGGATCGGAATTGTCAAGTGAAGGATCGAGATTCGCTGACATCCAAATGCACAAGATGAATCCTCCATATCTCCACCACTAAAATAGAGAAAGGGATATTCCGGTATCCTTCGTTCGCAGGTTAGAGCACCCGGGGTCGCACAGTCACCTTATCCCGAATCGTCGGGATGCATAGAAGATTGGTACAACTACAAAGAACATTTAACCCAACTATCGGGAACTTCCTCTTTTCATAGAAGAAATGACATATAATATCAACCTGGTTATTCAACTAACCTGTTTTCCTATATATCGTCTTGATATTTCTAAGCGGAATCGGTAGTGACAGCGATCAAAGCGTCTCTGCGGATGACGAGTAGCACTTTGGCTTTTCCGATGACCAGCACCACTAAAGCAATTGCCAAGGTCAGCAGTAATAAATCGACCACCACTACGGTCCACATTCCGTTCGGCAGGTAGCTGGTGAAAAGTTTGTATAATAAGCAGGCGATGGTAGTAACGGTCATGAAGGCTGCGGGGATTACGGTGTACCAATTCTTTAGTCCGCGAACGTAGAGCCAGACGGATATGGAGATCAAGGTCAAGGCTGCTAATAACTGGTTAGCAGCACCGAACACGGGCCAGACAGCACGGTAGGATTGAGAATAGGCTAAGTAAAACATGATGACCACCGAAATGGCGGCGTTAAATACCCGGTTTCGCAAGATGGGAGCCGGATTTTTGAATATGCCGCGCCAGAGTTCCTCGAACAGGTAGCAGTTCAAGCGTACTGCACTATCTAAGGTGGTAATGGCGAACCCTTCCACCATCAGGATTCCCAATACCGCACCTAAGGTCATGGAAAGACCAAAGGAGCTGTTTAGTAAGCCTGCAACTGACAACGCAAAGCCCAGGATGGGGTTTCCGGCGGTGCCTTCGGGCCAGACGATGTTGACGTAGCTGCTGTTTGATAATCCCACGCCCAGTGCGATGATCACCAGCAATGCCAAGAGGGATTCCAGTAACATGGCGCCGTATCCCACGCGCATGGTGTCGCCCTCTTTGGAAACCTGTTTTCCTGTGGTGCCTCCCCCCACTAAGGCATGGAATCCGGAAATAGCACCGCAAGCGATGAAGATAAATAGCATGGGCCAGATCCAGCCGATTTTTTCTACCCCCTGGGCGATATTCAACAAGGGGATGTGATCTCCAGCACCCAAGGATATCCCTTTGAAGCCGCCGACAATAGTGGCAAGGAACAGTGCTATCAAACCAAGATATAGAATCTGGGAATTGACGAAATCACGGGGCTGCAAAATAATCCAGACCGGGATAGTAGCAGCGAACATGACATAGACGGACAGGATAATCATCCAGGTTGTGGGCTGAAGGGTCAAAGGAACACGGATTCCCACCAGGATGGCGCCCACTGCTATGGCGATTGAAATGATATAGACGTGCAAGGTAGGGATTTGTTTACGGTAAAGCAGAAAACCCAGGAAGGGGGCGAAAGCGGTGATGATAATGACGGAAGTGGATGCGATACCGCCGATGATACCGACGGTACCCCGGTCGGTTTCCTGGGTACGCAGGATGGTTTGAGACGCGTCCAATCCCAAATCGGATAGTAGCGGTTTTGAGGTTAACGAGATGGCGGTCAGGGACAGAAAGGCTGACGTCACCAGCAAGATCATCAATATTGTGAATAGGATGAACAGGTAGAAGCCGGCGTTACCCAGGGTTGATCTGGTCACCGCCGCCATGGATTCCCCTTTTTGGCGGGTGCTGACGAACAGCGCAGCAAAATCATGCACTGCACCGAACAGGATACCCCCAAGAACCACCCAAAAGACCGCAGGCAGGATACCGCAGATTACCGCCAAAGTGGGTCCGACGATGGGACCGACACCGGCGATGGTGGCGTAATGGTGGGCGAAGATGACGGATGTCCTCGTGGGCACATAATCTCTGCCATCGGACTGTTCCATTGCCGGAGTGGGTGCGTCGTTCACTAATCCCATTTGTCGGGATACATAACGGGCATAGACGCGGTATCCCACCCAAAAACATATTCCTCCAGCTATTAACAATAACAGAATGTTCATTCAGTTAACCTCAGACTAGAAAAAATCACTGCTTTGAAATTTCCGTGGTCTGGTGAGTTCAGGTTAAGAGTTCATCATATATATCAGCCATTTTTTTGTTTATACCACGTTTATTATCTTCCATCCAAATCAAAAACATAGATACAAACTTTAATTCTGATATGCATGCATCGTTTCTATCATATATATTAAAATCTACCATATTACAATGTAATTTGT
>CBDVBD010000142.1:0-8647 GCA_965372135.1 uncultured bacterium
CACACCACAGCAAATATGCCCCTGAATCAGTCCATCCCGTGTAAATTCAATCCGTCCTGGTTGGTGGGAATTACCGGAAGGCTGATCTTCCAAAACTGTGGAAGAATTAAAATTGAAATGCCGGGTGATTAGCTTGCTGAGCTCACCGTGTTCGATGTTCCCGGCAGCGGCGATTACAATCCTATCACCGGCACGATGAGACTCAAAAGCCTTAAGCAAATTATCGCGGTCAAAGGATTTGACGGTCTCCCGCCGACCTAAAATCGGCAGTCCCAGTGGGTGATCCCGAAACAGATTGGACAGGAAATTCTCGTGAATCAGTTCCTCGGGATTGTCCTCCATATCGCTGATTTCTTCCAGGATCACAGTCTTCTCGTGCTGGATCATCTCTTCAGCGAAAACTGGATTGGTCAGAATGTCCGCCAAAACCTCCACCGCCGTTTCCAAGTGCCGATCCAGCACGTGGACATAAAAGCAAGCGATTTCCTTGCCGGTAAAGGCATTGACATACCCGCCGCCGGATTCGATTTCCCGCGCGATGTCTAAGGATGTCCGGGTCGGAGTGCCCTTAAACGCCATATGTTCGATGAAATGCGAAATACCGCTGTTTTCCGGCTTTTCATAGCGCGGACCCAAGGGCATCCACACCCCAAGTGCCACGGAACGCACATGCGTGATCTGCTCGCTGACCAGACGGATACCGTCGGGAAGCACGGTCTTCTGGAAGCTGTTGGATCCAGTCATCGGCGTTTCTCGTTATCGTTTCTCAGCAATACCTTCCGGGACAGGTCCAACCTGCCCTGATCATCGATTTTCAACAACTTCACCTTGACTTTATCCCCCATCTTCAGTACATCGGAAACACTGTTGATTCGGTGCAGCTCGATCTGGGAAATATGCAGCAGTCCTTCCTTACCGGGCAAGATTTCCACAAAAGCGCCGAAATCCATGATACGCTTCACTGTGCCGTCATAGACCTTTCCCACTTCGGGTTCTTGAACCAACGCCTGCACCATCGCTTGTGCCTTTTTACAGGCTTCCCCATCTGGGGAGGAAATACACACCGTTCCGTCATCCTCGATATCGATATTGGCGCCGGTCTTTTCGATGATGTCCCGGATAATTTTCCCGCCGGGACCAATAATAGCGCCGATCTTATCCACTTCGACTTTCATGAAAAGAATTCGAGGTGCATAGGGCGACATATGATCCCTGGGTTCCGCCAGAGTTTCTGCCATTTTATCCAGAATGTGCAAACGCCCTCCATGCGCCTGCATCAGAGCCCGCTCCATAACTTCAGCGGGTATCCCCTGAATTTTGATGTCCATCTGAACTGCCGTGATACCCTTCCGGGTGCCTGCAACCTTAAAATCCATGTCGCCTAAATGGTCTTCCTCACCCAAGATATCGGACAGGATGACCAATTTCTCACCTTCGGATATCAAACCCATCGCAATACCGGCTACCGTGTCCTTAATCGGTGCCCCGGCATCCATCAATGCTAAGCAGCCGGCACATACCGTCGCCATGGATGATGACCCGTTGGATTCCAATATGTCGGAAACCACCCTGATCGTATAGGGAAATTGATCCCATTGCGGCAGAATCGCTTTGATAGCACGTCCAGCTAAGTTCCCATGCCCCACTTCCCGGCGGGATGTGCCCAAAAAACGCCGAATTTCGCCAACACAGTAAGGTGGGAAATTGTAGTGCAGCATAAAGCGTTCCGTATAATCGCCGTCTAAGCTGTCGATACGCTGTTCGTCAATTTTAGTCCCCAACGTTACTGATGCTAACGCTTGAGTTTGCCCCCTGGTGAAAATTGCTGATCCATGCACTCTGGGCAGTAACGCCACCTCTGATGTGATCGGTCGGATTTCCGTCAATCCACGTCCGTCGGGACGTTTGGTCTCTTCCAGGATCTTCCGCCGAACCTCCGTACGGAACAAATCGGACACGATATCATGTACGGTACGGGCTTCCTCTTCGTACTCTTCGCCCAATTCCTCAATCAGTGAATCGTATAGCTTACTGATGCCTTCGCCACGTCCAACTTTGTCTTGAACATCAGTAAGATCGATAATGTCCTGCCCAGCTTTTTCCTTCACCAAATTCACCAACTGGTCGGAAATTTCCTCTTCCACAACTTCTCGCTTGGGCTTGCCGCATTCCGCCATCAATTCCTTCTGTATCTGAATCAACTGCCGGATAGATTCGTGTGCGTGATAGATCGCCGAAATCATCTGTTGTTCGCTGACCTCTTTCGCTTCCCCTTCCACCATGATAATCGAATCCTCGGTACCCGACACCACCAATTCCATTTGGATATCGTTGGTATCCTTCATGGGTGGATTGAGAACCAGGTCGGTGCCGATGAGGCACACCCGCACGGTGGCAATCGGTCCTGCGAACGGAATGTCGGACACACTGATGGCGGTGGATGCCGCCAAGGTGCCCAGGAAATCCACATTGGTTTCGCCGTCGGATGACAAAACCGATGCCATCACTTGGGTTTCGTAATGAAAACTCTCTGGGAATAGCGGTCGGATCGGTCGATCGATCATTCGTGCCGCTAAAATTTCCCTTTCCGATGGTCGTCCTTCCCGTTTGAAAAAACCGCCCGGGATCTTGCCGGCTGCGAACATCTTCTCCCGATAATCCACCGACAGCGGGAAAAAATCCAGGTTCTCCGACAAGTTTTTTGATGACACCACGGTGGCAATTACTACATTATCTCCATATCGAACCCAGGCGGAACCGTCTGCTTGCTTCGCCAAGCGTCCCACTTCGATTGTTAATGGTTTGCCTGCTAATTCGATTTCTTTCTTGTATATCATTTAGCCTCCAAATGAACGGAGATTCTCCGTCTGGAACCGCCTTAACGACGAATTCCTAATTCTTTGATAATCGTGCGATAGCGTTCTACGTCCATTCGGGATAAGTAGTTAAGCAGTCGCCTTCTTTGACCGACCATTTTTAGTAACCCACGTCGGGAATGGTGGTCTTTCTTATGTGTTTTTAAGTGTTCCGTCAAATCCCTAATCCGGGTAGTCAATAGCGCTACCTGAACTTCGGTCTGACCAGTGTCCTCGGGATTTTTTCCGTATTTTTTAATGATTTTTTGCGTAGTTTCATTGGTCAAGGGCATTTCTTCTCCTTGAGTCTATTAGGTAGAAATCTCAGTTAACTTTTTGATAAGATCGACATCTTTTTGTATCTGCACAACCAGCTCTTCGGCGGTCTTAAAAGTGGCTTGATCGCGAATTTTCTGTTCGAACTGGATTTCGATCTGTTCGCCATACAGATCACCCTGGAAATCCATTAAGTGGACTTCCAGAATTCGGGATTCTTCTAATTGTCTATCCGAAGCCTGTGGTTGAAATGTCGGTTGATTGCCGATACTGATTGCCGCTAAATACCTGTCCTCACCAATTCGAACAGTACCGGAGTACACTGCATCAACTGGCATTAACTTGTTCGGATGCCGCAGACAGATATTTGCGGTTGGAAAACCTAAAGAACTACCACGGTGATCACCGGGAACCACCGTACCGGGAATGCGATAAGGACGACCAAGATAATTCTTTGCCAATGCCACATCCCCTTGGGTCAACGCCCTGCGGATTTTGGTACTGCTGATAGTGGTACCGTAATGTCCCACCGGATCCACCACCTTCACTCCGAATCCCAGCTCCCGACCCATGGAAATCAGGTCTTCCTTACTGCCCCCGCGATCTTTCCCAAATGCGTGATCGTACCCGATAATAACCTGCTTCGCATTCAGACGCTTAACGAATACCTCTTCAACAAAGTTTCGCGGCGACAAACCCGACAGTTCCTCATCGAAATCCAACACCACCAGCCGGGAAATCCCACTCTGTTCCAGGAGTTCCTGCTTTTCTTGAATATCCGTCAGAATGCGGATTTCCGGCTTCTTGGAACGCAGCACTTCCTGTGGATGCGGATCAAACGTCATTACCGTGGGCATCAGATTCTGACTTCCAGCGACTTCCTTAAGTTTGTCAAGTATCTGCCGATGCCCTAAGTGTATCCCGTCAAACGTTCCTACAGTTACTGCCGATTGCGTATGATTTTCAATTCCCCGCCAAGATCCCTTATATGTTTCCAAGGACAATATTATTAAGTCCTTAAGTTGCTCGTTGTCCTCCCCCTATCATCGAAATGCTTAATTTCCCAGATACTGCCTAACGAATTCCTCAAATCCCCCGATTCGCCAGGCTTCCCGCCGGGTGTAGGGTCCGATGCTGGTTCGTACTAAAGTCTTTAATGTCCCTAACGTGCTCAATCGACTGCCAATGTCCCGCGCCAAGGATCGAATGTATGTTCCGCCCCCGCAATGCACCCGGATACGAAATGTGTCATAAACTACATCCAACAATTCAATGCTATCGATCCGCACCGGTCGCGCCTTTAACGGCACTTGAATCCCCTTCCGCGCCAGCTTGTACAGCGGAGTACCATTCTTCTTCAATGCCGAAACCATCGGGGGAACTTGTTGGATTTGACCCACGAATTCGGGTATTATATTGGACAACTGCTGCTGCCAATCATCAGGAATATCAGCGGTTCTGGTTACAGTCCCGGTGACATCCAATGTGTCGGTTTCCACACCGAGCTTCACATCCGCCACATATTCCTTTGGCAGTTCCTGAAGCTCTGCAACCCGCTTGGTGGCTTTACCGGTACAGATTAACAGCACCCCCACCGCCATCGGATCCAACGTGCCGCTGTGCCCTACCTTCTTTACTCTTGTCAAAGACCGGACTTTACGGACGACATCAAAGGACGTCCAGCCCATCGGTTTGTCGATATTGATGATAACCCCGCGTTGAAAATCCATAATTCATCGGGGATTAAAGCCCGTTTATATCTCCCAAGGCATCTATCAATACCGGTAACAATTGATCTTGCATCTCATCGGGTTCGATCCGGAAACGGAATCCGGATGCCTTGGTATGACCCCCGCCGCCGTACTTTTCGGCGATTTTTCGTACATCCACATACTGCTTGGATCGCAGGGATACTTTGCTTTTCCCACCGGGAATCGGCGCTATCAGGATAGCAATTTCCACACCCTGGATGGAAAGTGCCATATCCAGCATCGAGTCGGTGTCTTCCACTTCGTTGATCCGTTCCAGCCGAATGGCGCTGATTCTGCCGTGATCAAGCAGTTGCACATCCCCAAGCAGCTTCCCCATCTTTCGTACATCCCGAGCCGGATATTCGAAATACACGCTCTTGGCAATCGATTCCGGCTGAGCGCCCAATTCCACCAGCTTCGAACAGATGGCAAATGCACGGGCTGAAGTATTGGAAAACTGGAACCGTCCGGTGTCTGTCAGGATTCCTGTGTACAGTTGAGTCGCTATGTCCGGCGTAATTTCGAACCCAAAATCCTGCGCAATATCCCACAGGATTTCCGTAGTAGCTGAACATTCCGTCCTGAGGATACTTACAGCGCCGAATCCGGGATTACTCAGATGGTGATCGATATTCGCAACCAATGCGTCACGCGAAATCCAATGATGCACCTTACCAATCCGTTCCCTACTCCCCACATCCAGAACAATCACACGTCGATATAGTTTTTCGGACTTAAGAGTATGATAGGTGGCGATTTTGTTGCTTCCAGGCAGGAAAGAAAATCGATGCGGAATGCTGCCGTCAACCACCGGAAATGCAGGGATATTCCGTTGTCCCAGGAATTCGGTAACTGCCAGCAACGCCCCCAATGCATCACCATCGGGTCGTATATGAGTTGTAACGACTGTCGGCTCGTTACCTTCGAAAAATCGGCTTAATTCAATCACTGGTGTTCAGCTCATCTGTAGGTGGTGCCGGAGGTTGTCCCTTGTGAGTTTCTGATAAAAGATGGTCGATGCGGTCAGCATAATCCAAAGTACTGTCTAAACAAAACTCCAAGGTGGGATGGAATCGCATTTTAACCCGACCGGCGATCGCGGACCTCAGCTTACCTTTTATATTGTTCAAGAAGTCCCCCACCCGGGCTTTCTCACCGTCAGTTCCCATCACGCTGTAATATACCCTGGCTTGCCGCAGGTTACTAGTCATCCGGACTTCGGTGATGGTGGTAAATGCAGGTAGCTTGGTTTGATAATCCGTCAGCAGGATGTTCGACAATTCCCGTTTGATCAAACCGCCCAGCCGTTTTGTCCGTTGTGGTTTCACGATTAATACAACTGCTTTTCCTGTCCAACCACCTCAATCCGGGCATCCCGGTACAATTGTTCCATCACCTGGCTAAAGACTTGGTCGATGTGCCTGGATTCATTGCTTATAGTACAGATGCCAAGCTGTGCTCTCTGCCATTTATCCTGGTAACCGACTTCGGCGATGGCGATATTGAATTTCTGATCCAACCGGCTTTTAACGCTGCTGATAACTTTGCGTTTGGCTTTCAACGACCCCCCCTCCAATAGGAAAAGATCGACAGTCAATACGCCCACTATCATCGGCAATGCCCGATTAGAATTGGTTATTCCACATCCGCCAGCTTCCGCTGCACTTCAACGATTTCTATGACTTCCAAGGAATCCCCTTCCTTGATTTCGTCGTAGCCGTCTAATCGGATACCACATTCGAAGCCCGATTTCACTTCCTTGACATCGTCCTTGAATCGCCTTAATGATGCGATGTTACCTTTGAATAATTCCTGACCGTCCCTGAGCAAGCGCACTTGCCTGGAACGTTCTACCGCCCCATTAACCACGTGACATCCCGCCACAGACCCGACTCGCGGAATCTGAAACACCTCGCGAATTTCAACCAACCCGACCACATCCTCGCGGGTATCGGGCGTTAGCATCCCTTCAAGAGTTTCGGATATATCATTGACCACATCGTATATCACTTTGTACAATCGGATTTCCACCTCTTCCAAAATAGCAGTCTTCCGTGCCTGGATATTAGGATGTACATGGAATCCGATAATCACCGCATTAGATGCCTGCGCCAACAGCACATCGCTTTCCGAAATAGCCCCCACACCTTTGTGTACGATGTTTACTTTAACTTCACCTCTTGACAACCTCATCAAAGAGTCACAAACCGCTTGAACCGATCCATTCACGTCGCCCTTGATGATCAACGGTAACTCGCTAATGGCACCGGCGCTGATTTCATCAGATATGCGATCCAAGCTCAAGCGTCTAATCCGGTGCATGCTCTGTTCGCGCTGGAGTTGCTGCCGGCGCATGGATGTAGTTTTGGCTTCCTTTTCCGTCTTGCAAGCTACGAAGGTATCACCCGCTTGCGGGGGTCCGGAAAATCCGGTCACTTGCACCGGGGTGGATGGTACAGCGGTTTTAACACGTTTCCCCATCTCGTCGAACATGGCTCTTACCCGCCCGAACTGCTGCCCAGAGTGGAAATAGTTCCCGATATTCAATGTCCCGTTCTGGATAAGTACTGTGGAGATAATCCCTCTGCCCTTATCGATCATGGATTCAATGATAACTCCTTTTGCCAAACGGTCCGGGTTGGCTTTCAATTCGAGCATATCCGCCGCCAATAATACCTCTTCCAGCAGCGGGTCGATGCCTTCACCGGTCTTCGCCGAAATCAACGCCGATTGGTATTTCCCACCCCAATCTTCCACCAAGATATTGTGATCTGCCAATTCTTTCTTGACCAAATCCGGGTCGGCGTCGGGCTTGTCGATCTTGTTAATCGCAATGACAATAGGTACATCCGCCGACCGGGCATGATCGATTGCTTCTACTGTTTGCGGCATAACCCTGTCATCCGCCGCAATCACCAATATCACAATATCTGTCGCCTGGGCACCCCGTGCTCGCATCGCGGTAAAAGCTTCGTGACCCGGAGTATCTAAAAAGGTAATAAATCGGTCATTATACTTCACTTCATAAGCCCCGATGTGCTGCGTGATACCGCCCGATTCACCTGAGATAATACTACTTTCCCGCAGGTAATCCAACAGGGATGTCTTCCCATGATCCACATGCCCCATCACTGTCACCACAGGATGCCTCGGCTTCAAGCTTTCCGGCGGATCGACTTCCTCGATTTCCAACTGCTCTTCTATTATATCCGCCACGAATTCCACCTGAAAATCATACTCAGACGCTATCACTTCGATCGTATCCTGATCCAGCCTCTGATTAATGGAAATCAGCTGCCCCATATCCATCATCTTGCGGATTATCTCTGCGACGTCCATGTCCATCATGTTCGCCAGTTCCTGTGTAGTGATAAACTCCGTCAGACGCAGAATATTGTCTTCCTCGACAATGCCATCTTCCGATACAGCTTTCTTGTATTTACGACGGGCTTTGGTGGTTTCCATCGCTGCCATTGTCAGGCGGATACTGGCTTCCACCTCTTTGATATCTACCTTTTTCCGTTTCCGGCGTTTCCTACGCGGCTCTTTGATCTCTGCTTTCTTTGCAGGAGGCTTCTTCGCCGCAACTTCTTTTACAGGAACTTCGCGTTCCGCCCTTCTGGCACCTCTCCGACGTCTTCGACGTTTCTCAGCAGGTTTTTTCGGTTCCTCTTTCTTGGCTTCTGCTACCGGTTCCGGTTTCTTCTTAGGCGGAGCTTCTTCCTCGACTACTGCCGCTTCAGTGGCTTCTTCAACCACTTCTTC
>CBDVBD010000143.1:0-8533 GCA_965372135.1 uncultured bacterium
GAAGGTGATGTTATGGTGATCTATGCCGGCACGCACCGCACCGCGGAGTTCAGGGGAAAATCGCTTGGCGTATTCGGCGCCGAAGTGCATGCGACGGTCGAACGTACTGGAGATTTCCGCATCACAAGCCACCAGCAAACCAGCCAAGGGACGCACCTCCACCCCACCAACAAATTGCACCGGGAACCGGTCGGCTTTGGATGAGCCCTGACTCCAATAATCAGTAGTATCCCAGGTGATTTTCATTTTCCGGTCGGAATTCAACAGATTGAAATCTTTGACACGCACCGCTACCACTAAGAACCGGAAAGGCTTCACCCGGACACCGAAATCCATGCCGACGCCGTTGGCGTCCACCGGCTTATCTTCAGCAGTCATGTTAGGGTACAGAGAGTAGATCACCTTGACCGCCAGACCAACGCCGATTTTAGTAGAGTCCCCCACTCCGAATGCCATTTGGAAAACGTTATCATGCTGGTCAAGCCACCCATAGTGTAAGCCGTCGAAGTCCCTGCCGTCAATGTCAGAGGTACTGGCATGGATCCACCCCAGTGCCACCCCGGCTTGCATGGGAGTATTTGGGGGTCGCAGAGGCAGCGCTACACCAACGAAATAGTATTCCCGGTCCAAGGAAAGGGACCGCGTGGATATCGCCACTTCCCGGTGGGAAGTCCAGGGCATGGCGCCGGGGTTATAGTAGAGCGCCCAGGGACCTTTGGCAACCGCCACATGTGCGTTGCCCATTCCCACGGCACGCGCTCCCAAGCCGATTCGGGTAAAGGCGCCGCTGTAGCCTCCGTTTGTGCCGGAGAAGGCAGGGATTGTTATTAAGATGATGGTTAAGAATATCAAGCCGGTTGTTTTCACTTGTGCTCCGAGTTCTAACGTATCAGGAATTGCCCGCACTACGCAGGCTTTATTTCAGCAGTAACATTTTTTCCACGGCTTCGAAACCGTTGATTTCCAAGACCGCAAAGTACAGACCACTGGTTTTGGAACCTGCATCCCAGGACACGCGATAATGTCCCGGTGGTTGCGCTTGATCGATTAATTCCGCTACTGATTGACCCAAGACATTCCAGATGGATAAGGACACATGACCCTGGGTCGGGATATCATAGGAAATCGTCACGGATGAATTGAAGGGATTAGGAAATGCCGGAAACAGGCGATAGTCAGTAACTATGCCCGATGATTTTTCCTTTTGAGGTACATCTAAAGGATGGAAAACATCTGATATAGTAAATTGCCCCAGGAAGTTCACCGGTGCTGTGATCCGATTGGTGGTTGGAATTACGGAAGCGCCGGGCACCAGCACAAACGGGTCTTCCTCTTGATCTCTTCGCCATAGTGTCAAATTATTCTCGTCCAAGTTGGAAATTTGATGCACAGTATATCGGAATGTAACTTGGATGATGGTGGCAAAGAGTTTGGTGGTGGTGATTTCCCACCAGACACTTGCGACTGGGGTAGTATATGGCGGAAAGGCGGGAGTGCGAGACACCGTGACCTGTCCTGAGCCGCCGTTTGCGAAATCCACCCAGGCATATTGAGCGGGAAATCGGAGGTTGGGAAGATTGCCTGCCGGGGTTTCTCTGGTGCTGGAAAAGACCGGCTCGACACCATCACCGAATATCACATAGGTTTCTCCGGCAGAATCACCTCCCGGAGTATCTGCACCGGTGGCGCCTATGATTATTTCTCCGAATCCATCGCTGTCAATGTCTCCCACCGCCACGGCTTGCCCAACGAAATCGTTATCCAAAACTCCATAGATAATGATATCAGCTTGACCAACGCCCAAATTCATCCATAGAGGCAAGGGTGATCGTCCATAGATTAAGTAAGATATTCCAGCTTCGGTTTCACCGCCGACATCGGCATTCGGAACACCAAGCAACAGATCGCCGTGACCGTCAGCATTGACATCGCCTACTGCCAATGCACCGCCGGTATTATCGTTAGGTTCGGCTCCGGAAACCAACATATCCGGTGGTGTAGTGTTGAGATCGATAATGGGATACAAGAATGAAGCCCCCGTAAGTACATATATCTCCCCAGCATCGCCTCCACCAACGGAGGTGGCATATGGTGCGCCAACGATGATGTCTTGATACCCATCGTTATTCATATCACCGATGGCAACACCGGTGCCTAAGCGATCACCGGCTTCGGCACCAAGAATATGGACATCCGCGGTGACATTGGCTAAATTTATGGTATCCGGCGTCGAACCCTCACCATATAAGAGATAAGCGATCCCGGCGTGTAACCGCCCTTCAGGATTAACTTGCGGCGTCCCGATGAGGAGGTCGTCGTACACGTCACCATTCACATCACCGGTAGCAAGTGCAGCACCCAAATGATTAGAGGCGGCTTCGGCTTGTATGGTAAGATCAGCCGGTTGGGAATGCAATTCAATTTCAGCTTCCCAGTTATCGTTTCCCCAGAAGGCATAGATTTCACCGCCGTCAGTTGCGTTGGGGATATCGGCATAAGGTGCGCTGACAACCAGATCGGCAATGCCGTCGCCATTGATTTCCCCGCAGGCAACCGCTTCACCTAATCTATAACCACTGCCGCCGCCGACAATAATCACATCGGCGGAATCCACCGACAGATCCCTTTCCGGAGGGAACACATCACCTCCGAACAACACATAGACACGCCCGGCGTGAGATCCAAAACTCGAATAAGAATACAATGCGCCGATTACCAGATCATCGAAGCCGTCCCCATTTAAGTCACCACTGGCTAACGCGCTGCCGGACCATTCGTTTTCCACCATACCGTAAATGGTGACGTCGGCATTGGTTTGCGTGAGATCGATGGTATCGGGAAAGGTTTGGGCTCCAAAGAAGATATAGGTTCGACCGGCACCGACGCCGACAGGACCATCGGCACGCGGAGCGCTGGTTACCAGATCCTTATAACCATCGCCGTTCAAGTCACCAAAGGCGCAGGCTGCGGATCCTAATTTGCCAACCGCTTCCGCTCCTCGAATGCGGATGTCTTCCTCTCCTTGTGCCAAATAAAATTCTCCCGGCAACGGGTCGGGAAATCCCACTGCCAGCGGAACCATCAGCCATACAAACACTAACAGCCACTGGATATTGCTATGTGTTTTGGTTTGGGTGGTCAATTATTTCCCTTTCCAATGACATCAATCCAGTATCACGACTTTTCCCCAATGTTCCCGGTCTCCGGCTTTCAATAGGTAGAAATACGTCCCGTTGGCGACCAGGTCGCTTCGATCGTTCCTGCCGTCCCATTCCTCGAATTGGTCTCCCTGAGGTCGTTGGATGCCATCCACTACGGTCTTGACCAGCGTCATGGAGAAGTCATAGATTTTCAGCGTGACCGGTGACGGGCTGTCCAGGTCATATTGGAAACGTACCACCGGATACCGGGTGGGAGAAAAGGGGTTGGGATAGGCATAAGTAGCCGGGGCGCCACCCTGGCGAGTAGGTTCGAAAGCCCGGTACACCGTCCAATGGATGCCGCCGTCCGGCGATGATGCCAAACCGTCCACCGTTCCTACCCATAAGGTTCCCAAATAGGACAGTACAGAATATACCCGGCGTTCGTGGATGACGACACCGGTCTGGTGATCACGGATGACCGGGAAAGTCAACCAGGTCTGTCCCCAATCGTCGGATTTCCATAAGCCGCGGTCATCGGCGATATAGGCGATGGAATCCTCAAATCCGAAATTATGCCCTCGAATGCCTTCCAGCACCACGTCCCAGTCGGCGCCTTCGTTGTCGGAAACCGACACACCGTAGTATTCAGTGGCACCTTCCGCTCGCCAGGTGCTTGCCCATAATACACTGCGACCCTGGGCGTTCTGCACCGCCAAGGCGGTGACAAAGTTGCCGGAAATACCGGAATTGATGTGATCGAACAACTCCCAGGTCTCGCCTTCGTCGCGGGACATGGCGATTCCCGCAGCAGATCCAGTCCATAGTAATCCGCTGTCATATACCACGGCAAAGGCTATGTGCCCGATGTTTCGTGCGGGACGGAACGCGGCACCGTCGGGGGTAATCACTTCCCAGTCATACCGTCCGAGACTCAAGCTGTCAATTGAGTAGAACGAATGCCGGCGCAGTCCGCCGCCTTTAGAGGTAATCCAGATATAGTTAGACGATATCGCGATATCGTAAGTGATGTTGTCCACGTGGGTGGTGGTGGGCCAATAGCCCAGACTGTCGGAAAAGCCGGTTTCATTCACCGGGACTCGGGGATCCACCGGTTGGGCGATATGGGTCCAGCTTTCCCCCCGGTCTAAGCTGTATGACAAACCGCCACCGGCGCCCGATATGCCGACGGTAGTGTCAAAGGCAGTGGCTACGATGATAATGGAGTCGGTGACCACCAGTGCGGATACGCCGCCTTTTCCGATACCGTGATTTTCGTTCCATGTTCGCCACACCGAATCCGGCGGGGGATCGAAATTGCTGACACCGTTACCAGTGGATGCCCAAATGGTGGAGTCCAGGGTTCCGGGGCGGATATCCACGATGACATTTCCCCCCAAGCGATCTATCGGCTCGGTTTGCTCGTCAACGGATAATTGATAACTTTTGATGCCCGGCGCTACCTGAGTGTAACCTACGGAAAGTATGCATCCCACCAGCAGTATCGTTATGATCAACGTAATATATCTCATCGGTCTCTCCTTTCCGTTTGGAAAGGATTGCACATCCGATCATCTCGGACAGGCGGTGGCAGTCGATTCGGCAAAATAGGGGCGTTCGATAATCCGGACGGTGGTGGCAGTACCCACATAGTCTGAGTGGAGTCGGATTGCTGCCCAACCAGGTCTTCCACCATGAAAGTAAAGTCGTATTTCCCAGGAGTGTTGTGGGAAAACAGGACAATTCCCACGGAATAAGTGCCATCGCCGGCGGTTTGATCTGCGCCATAGCCATCGTCAAATAAGTAGAACACTCCCGGTATCGGAACTGTGTCATTCAATACCGTAGTGAAGGTTACTTCAGCGATATCCGTCAAGGTTTGATCGTCATCCACATCCAAGAAAATATTGGTAGTGTCCGATCCCACCTCAGGCAGGGGCAAGTAGAATGTATCTATCATTACCAGATTAGAGATAGTCGGGGGTTCATTTTCCACATAGACCTGCTGCGTTAAAGGTCCAGCGATTTCGTGGAAGGTGTCTTCGGCATAGAATTCGAAAGGATACGACCCCAAGATACCCGCTGCAAAGGAGGCATCGATTTCCAGCGACCAACGGTTGTCGGCACTGGGACCGGACAGCTCTAAGTCGCTCTTCCCTGAGCCCACTACATCCAGCCAGACATGAGTCACCGAATCCAGGTCGTCGGGTTCGATAGCTCTTACGGACAACACTAACAAGCTGTCAAAGCCGCTTATAAGGGTGTCCGGCAGCAGGATATCCTCTAACGTGGGCGGTGTATTGGCGCGTACTTCCACCGCAACTTCCAGCGGTTGTGCGGAATGACCGTCGTTGTCGGTGACCTCAAAGCGGAAGGTAACCTGAGTGGGTTGATCCACGAATTGCCCGGTGATCCGCCGGCTGAAAAAGCCGTCCAAGGGAATCAGATCGCCGCTGATGGCAGTCGCCCAGGGCGGATGCGGTGTCACCGAATATTGCGAACCGTCATCCAACAAGCTGAAAGTATCGATCACGGTGTTTCCACTCAGGATAGTACCCAGCATGGTCTGTAGGTTAGCGGGTCCCTGGGCGTCTTCCACGATGATCATTATCCGGTCCGATCTGAGAGAGTTATACGCCATTTTCGCCGGCAATTCCCAGTCGGTGATCACTGGGGTTGGGTTTTCGGGACCGGTACTGGTATCTTCTTCACAGCCCGTTCCCAATAGTATCAACAACAGGAAAGGTAGTATAAAGGTCCAATAAGACCGATGGCTCATGGTTTCCTCACATTCTGAGCTGGTCGTTAGGATGGGGTATCCATTATTGTATCGTCAACAAGCAACCCCCACCGCAGCCCCTTGTTGCTAAAGTAAATCATTTCCACTTTGATTGCTTCCAATACCCCCAGTAATACCGCTGTTCCTCCGGCAAGGATCGGCGCACGATCCGAAGGCAGATACGGAAGTGCTGCGATATCATCCACCGACATGCCGGCGAATTGCAGCCATTTTTCCCTTATATTGGACAAAATCACCGGAACCGGATCAAAGCGCCACAGCTCGGATAAATGTACTCTAAGGGCAAGTGCCGCCAAAGTCGATGCCGTTCCTCCCACCGCCACGACCGGTCCGGTTGCTCCGGTTATACTATCAGGAAGCTTTGCCAGTTCCGCCAATACCGCATACTGGATGTCATTAACCTGGGTCGAGGTTAATGGCTGCGTTGGTATCCAAGATTGAGTCAAGGACACCGCCCCCAAGGGGAGGCTTACCGATTCTATAATCTGAGCACCTTTGCCCAATACGCATTCGGACGACCCGCCGCCCACATCCACCACCCGGATAAGACCAGAGTGATCCGGGAAATCCAATATGGTGCCCAAGAAGGTGTACCGGGCTTCATCCTCGCCGGATATCACCCGAATTTCCAAGCCCAGTTCCGATCGCACCCGGTCCAAGAATTCCTGAGTATTCACGGCTTTGCGCAGAGCAGCAGTCCCCACGGCACGGACCGTATCGGCTCGCAGGACTTGGGCACGGGAAACCAAATTCCGCAACAAGTGCAGGTTCCGTTCTTGTACTTCCTTTAGTAACCCGCCATCAGGTGTTAGGTTCCAACCCAAACCATTCGGGGTAATCGACTCCTCCAGAAGCCGCCAGCGACCGTCATCCCCAAGTTCCGCCACCAGGAACAGGGTGGAATTGGAACCGATGTCAATCGCGGCGCGGATCACGGACTCACCTGTGCGCCGGAATAAATCCAATGTACCAATACGGTTCCCACATTGTCCAACGACTGCGGGGAACATTTATCCGGAGTATCTTCCAATGTGTGCCAATACCGGTAATCGAAATCGATAATATCCACCGAAGGAATCCCGTATCGGTTGAGCATAATATGGTCATCCCAGACGGTGGGACCTGGGTTGGGGTCGAAGTTGTATATCTGTAGCTTTTCGGCTAATCCCCACAGGGCACGCACCAGCCTGGGCGCCAGTTCCAGGGATTGTACCTCCACTGAATATACCGCATCGGTTTCCCCAATCATATCCACCACCACGCCCCAACGCGGCAGTTCGCTGACCAGGTTCATCCCATAGTAGCGCGATCCTAAGCACCATTCGTTCAAATCCCCCTCCACGCCGGAATCTTCGCCATCAAAGAACACCAGCTCCACACTAACCGGCGGCGGATGTTGGGAAAACAGTCGTGCCAGTTCCAACAACACCGCTACCCCTGAGGCACCATCGTTGGCGCCCAAGATCGGGGTGGTACGGTAGTCAGGATTTGGGTCCAGATTCGCCCAAGGTCGGGTATCCCAGTGGGCTCCAATTACCACTTTATCCCTGAGGTGCGGTTGAAACTTAGCGATGACGTTCATTAACCGCATGGTGTCTTTCCGAGCCCGAGACACATAGGAAAAATGCTGCGGCACCACATCATCGGTCAAATCGTACAGGGTTTCGATGAGCCATTCCCCGCATTCCCGATGCCCATCACTTCCGGGATTTCGAGGTCCGAAATCGCACTGTGTCAGCAGGTCTTGAAAGGCACGATCCTCGTCAAATTCGGGGATTTCATTGCATGACACATTGGAAAAGAGCCCGACCAGTATCAACATAACACAGGGGATGATCCAAGTCATGATGTTATCCCCTAATGGCGATGTTGACAGAAATTCCGAACTCTATATAGGATGATTTCCCAGTCATTTTATCCTTACTAACTCCGGTTTCTAAGTGCATCCCGCCGGTGACGGTATTGGAAAAGGTGTAGTCGATGCGGGGGGAGACCGACCAGGAATCCTGACGGGAGTTTTCCTGCAGTTCCCCACCTCCCACACTTCCTTCGGTACTGTTACTACTCATGTTGAAGGACAGGGAGAAGTTGGTCTGATTGGAAAAACGGCGGTTTTTAAAGGGCCAGAAGGGCAGGGGGATCCGGAACCCGGTCTGCCGGGAATAGCTGATGGAGGCAGTAAGTCCGGTAACGGTGGTATATGTCTTTCCAGTACCGCTGACTAATCGATCCGACAAAGTCTGCCTCAGGGTGTACCGTATGTTGCTGTTGATTCCCCCCTTCCAGGTGATGTTTACGCCGGCAAGGGGATTGAACGCCCGGCTGTATTCCACCCGGGTGACGTTATCGCTGGTTCCGGTCCAATAGTCACTTCGTTTACCGTCAAAAGCGTTATCGAACGACACGCTCTGCGCCAGGTGCTCAAAAATCGGCGTCCGTTCCAATCCGGACCAGGAAAACGACCAGTTCAGGATAAAGAAATCCTTGGCGGTCACCTGGCTTCGGTTGAGGGTAAAGAATTTTGTCTGTTCGGTAGATCCAGTATTGGTGGCACCGGAATTATTTACATTCTTATAATTGTAATTCAGATTCA
>CBDVBD010000144.1:0-8486 GCA_965372135.1 uncultured bacterium
GAATCCATTCAATGCAATGGCGGTGATTAAGTATGAGGTGCCGGTTCAGGGTATTGTACGAGTTGGGGTGTATGATGTGTTGGGGAGGAAAGTGGCGACTTTGGTGGATGGGCAGGTGGGAGCAGGATCACATCAGGTAACATGGGATGCAGGGGAGCTGCCCTCCGGTATCTATTTTGTGCAGATGTCCGCAAGGATCCCTATGGGGACGGCGGGAGATTTCCGGCAGGTAAGGAAGGTGGTTTTACTCAAATAAGTTAGCAAGCGGTAACATCCATCCGACGGTTCGAGAGATTGTAGATAATAGAGAAACTATTATGAGTTATTATTCATAGAGGGTATCATGAGACAGTCAGTGTTGATAGCGGTTTTGGTGGTGGTTAGTGTGGTTTGGGCGCAACCTAATCCGGATACGTTATGGACCAGGATGTATGGGGGAGATGATGTGGATATGGCGGCTTGCATCCAACAGACTTCAGATAGCGGTTATATTATAGCAGGAAGATACAGCTTTGGAAACAACAATGACTGTTACTTGGTAAAAACAGATCAGTTCGGAAATGTAATGTGGACGCAAAGTTTCGGAGAAGGGGGAACTGATAAAGCAAATTCAGTGCAGCAAACTTCTGACGGAGGTTACATTGTTGCCTGTGAAAAAAGCTGGAATTATTGGTTAGTGAAAGTTGACCGGAATGGTGACACATTGTGGTCAAGAACGGGTCCCGAAGGGTTCGCTTATGATGTACAGTTAGACCATGATGGCGGATACGTTGTGTTGGGTTCTACCAATGAGTTTGGTGCGCTGAATGACGATTTTATGCTAACTAAATATAATGCAAGTGACAGTCTTCTGTGGCGGCAAATATATAATAATCCGGGTATTGATTGGGGTTTGGCAGTAAGTCCAACCATGGATGACGGCTATATAATGGTGGGTCGTCACTTCGATATGGACCCCAATGAATCAAACGGATATGTGGTGAAAACCGATAGTATTGGTAATATTTTATGGGATTATACGTTTGGAGTTGTGGGATATGGCTCGGCTAGTGGAGTTGTGGAAACATTGGAGGGAGATTACGTCGTTGCAGGAACGATGACAACAAGTGGAGTAAATAGCACCCAATCTATTATAATAAAGTTAGGAGCGGCAGGGGATACTATATGGGTTAGAACATTGAATGCTTTAGGAATTAATCACGCCTATGATGTGCGATTGACTTCGGATGGGGGATACATAGTAACGGGTATGGTAAGTCCCCTTGCTACTGTAAATCTTGCTTACCTTTTATTTAAAATGAACAGTGATGGAGATACTCTTTGGACGCGTGTCTATAACGCACACGGATTAGCCTACGCAACATCAGGATTACAAACGACTGATGACGGGTATGTAATCGCTGGATATGCTTCTGTGCCTCACAGATATATTGATATGTATGTAGTAAAAACGGGTCCGGAGGGTGGATCAGCAGTACCGTTAGGTGCCAATATGGGAGTTCCAGGGAATTATGTGATGCATCCGGTATATCCCAATCCGTTTAATGCGATGGCGGTGGTTAAGTATGAAATGCCAATAACGGGAGCGGTACGAGTTGGTGTGTATGATGTGTTGGGGAGGAAGGTGGCGACACTTATGGATGGGCAAATGGGAACGGGATCACATCAGGTGGTGTGGGATGCGGGGGAGATGCCGTCGGGATTGTATTTTGTTCAGATGTCCGCAAGGACCCCTATGGGGACGGCGGGGGATTTCCAGCAGGTGAGGAAAGTGGTGCTTTTGAAGTGAGCAAGGGATCAAGTGTGAAAGTGAGCAAGAAAGAGATTGCCATCCGCCAGCTGGCGGACTGATCTATTCCTGCAGGGTGGGGACACCCTGCAGCACACAGAACATACCGTTTGATTTCAGGGCAAGCCGCGAAGATACCAAGGCGCCCTCAAGGGCGCACTCCATAAATGTAACCTGTCCGAAAGGGCCGGTTTTTTTGTGTATGAAACAGGGATGTTTACAAGAGATAAAATATGAATGAAATAAGCGCATGTTTTACACTTGAAAATAGTTGGGATATCACAAAGTTTTCCTTGACAAATGTTTGTTTTTTTACTATATTACTAAATTAGGAGTACTCTAATCTAACTTGCGTTTTATGAAGGATTGGAGTTATAGATTGAAGTATGTCCATTTCTCTGTGTTTTGGATGATTAACCGCGTGGATTTTGCACGTATATCATAGGAATCAACTAAACTTATGGCAACGGAAACCTACTCAGCAAAGAAAATTCAGGTTTTAAAGGGGCTGGAAGCGGTCAGAAAGCGTCCAGCAATGTACATCGGGGACACTTCCACCCGTGGTTTGCACCATTTAATATACGAGGTGATTGACAACTCGATTGATGAGGCTTTAGCCGGTTTTTGCGATCGAATCGATGTGACGTTAAACGAGGATAGATCGGTGACGGTGTTGGATAACGGTCGCGGGATCCCGGTGGATATGCATGCCGGAGAGAAGAAATCTGCATTGGAAGTAGTGATGACGGTGCTGCATGCCGGCGGGAAGTTTTCAAAGGATTCGTATAAGGTGTCCGGTGGACTGCACGGGGTGGGGGTGTCAGTGGTGAATGCGTTGTCGGAATGGTGTACGGTGGAGGTCTATCGCAACGGCAACACCTACCGGCAGTCGTACAAACACGGGATTCCCACCACCAAGGTGGAGAAGTTAAGCAAGTCCGTTAGGAAAGATGGTTCGGGAACTCAAACCACGTTCTTTCCTGATCCGGAGGTTTTCAAAAAGACGGAGTTTCAGTTTTCCACGGTGTGTTCCCGGTGCCGGGAATTGGCATATCTGAATCCCGGGTTAACGGTGAAAGTGGAGGATAAAAACGCCAAAGAGAAAGTGGAATTTCATTTCGAGGGGGGGTTAACGGAGTTTGTGGAGTATTTGAATGAACACCGCACCGCGCTGCATAAACCGCTATCGTTTTCCCGGGAACGGGATGGGGTGCCGGTGGATTGTGCGCTGCAGTACAATGACGGCTACAACGAAAATATGATTACCTATGTCAACAATATCAACACGGTGGAAGGGGGAACGCATCTGGTGGGGTTTAAGGCGGCATTGACACGATCGCTGAATAGTTATGCGATCAGGAACAAGCTGTATAAAAATGAAAAATTCTCGTTGTCTGGAGATGATTGCCGGGAAGGGTTGACCGCGGTGATTTCGGTGAAGGTGCAGGATCCGCAATTCGAAGGGCAGACCAAAACCAAGTTGGGGAACAGCGATGTGAAGGGGATCGTGGAATCGATTGTGGGGGAATGTTTGGGGGAATTGATGGAAGAGACGCCGTCGGTGGCGAAAAAAATTATCGAAAAGTGTACCTTGGCGGCACGAGCACGGCAGGCGGCGCGGAAGGCTCGGGATTTAACCCGCCGGAAATCAGCATTGGAAAGTGGAACCTTGCCGGGGAAATTGGCGGATTGTTCCATATCCGACCCGGAACACTGCGAATTGTATTTGGTGGAGGGTGATTCGGCGGGTGGGTCGGCGAAGATGGGTCGTGACCGGCGGTTTCAGGCGATTTTGCCCCTCAGGGGTAAGATTTTAAACGTGGAAAAGGCGCGGCTGGATAAGATTCTGAATAACGAGGAAATCCGCACCATTATCAGTGCAGTGGGAACCGGAATCGGCGGCGAGGACGAGGATTTCGATATTTCCAAACTGCGGTACGGCAAAATTATCATCATGACCGATGCCGATGTGGACGGGGCTCACATCCGGACGCTGCTGCTGACGTTTTTCTTCCGCTATATGAAACCGTTGATTGCGCAGGGGGCGGTGTTTATCGCCCAGCCGCCGTTGTATTTGTTGAAGAAGGGCAAACAGCAGTATTATGCATACGACGAGGACGAACGGGAGCAGGTCATCAAGCGGTTCGGGGGATCGCAGGGGGTCAACATCCAGCGGTACAAGGGATTGGGCGAGATGAATCCGGATCAGTTGTGGATGACGACCATGGACCCGGAAAAGCGAAATTTGATCCAGGTGACGTTGGAGGATGCGGCGGAAGCGGACCGGGTGTTTACGATGTTGATGGGGGATGCGGTGGAGCCGCGCCGGAATTTCATCGAGCAGCATGCGCGGTACGTGCGGAATTTAGACGTGTAAGACCCTAATCTGATATCTTCCACTTAGGGGTAATCGAGGGTAAAGTTTGTGGAGGTGGTTATGAGGATTTTGAAAGTATGTGCATTAGCGCTGTTAGTGTTGTCTTTGCCAGTGGTCTATGGGCAGCCATACCCGATCTCGTCATGGCAGAGTGTGTTTGGTGGATCGTCATACGATCGAGCTTATGACATACAGCAGACCATGGACAGTGGTTATATAGTGGTGGGAACAACGCGTTCATTTGGTGGAGGGGAACAGAACATTTTTATTATTAAAACCGACAGTATTGGGGATAGTCTCTGGACGCGTACTTATGGCGGCGCAGATGTGGATGCTGCGAATTCCGTGCGGCAGACCCCAGATGGTGGATATATAGTGACAGGATCCTCGATGTCCTTCGGCCCGGGCTACAGCGGCCTCTATTTATTGAAGATTAATGAAGTAGGCGACTCGATGTGGACATGCACTTATGGTGGGAATGAATCAGACGGAGGTAAAGTCATTTTGCCGGCATCGAATGGAGGGTACTTAATCGCCGGTCAGACGCATTCATATGGAGCTGGAGAAATAGATTTTCGTGCCGTGAGGGTCGATAGCATGGGCGATACGCTGTGGACGCGGACTTATGGGGGCGAGGAAAATGATTATTTAAAAGATGCAAAACAGACGTTTGATGAAGTTGGGTATATTTTCTTTGGTGAAACATGTTCGTTTCGTCCTGGTGTTACTCAATGGCCCGATTTCTATGCAGTACGAACGAATGCTGACGGCGACACACTGTGGACTCACACCTATGGGGAAACACATTCAGAGTATGCCAAAGCTGTAGCGCAGACCCACGATGAGGGGTATATTATGGTTGGGAGTACGGTTACTGCAACCGATGTGGATTTTTACTGTGTCAAAGTTGACTCGAGAGGCATTGAAGAATGGACAAGGATTTGGGGTGATGAATATTGCGAGCATATTCAAGATGTTTTACCAACCTCCGATGGGGGATATATGTTGTTAGGCTGTGGAGGATACAACTACGGCGGGGCGGCTTATATCAGCCTTATTAAGATTGACGATCTTGGCAATGTCCTATGGGAACAACAATACGGTGGGAGGGATAACGATTGGCCTAGCGCTTTACAAAGCACGACAGACGGCGGATTTATCATCGCTGGGCGCACATATTCTTTCGGCGCTGGATCAGCCGATGTTTATCTGGTAAAGACAGGCGAAGATGTATATGCACTTCCAAGAATCGTAGTCTCTACGGACACGTTAGAGTTTGGATCAGTGTTGGTAGGGGAACAAGAGGATTTACCTTTGACACTATATAATTTCGGAGGAGTTCCACTTATCCTGCGTGGTATTTATAGTAGCGATTCAAGCTTTACTACCGATTTTGATCCAGCAGATAGTCTGGTTAATCCTAATGAAAATTTGCAAGTTAGAGTAATATTCGCACCCGAAGATAGTTTATACTATGATGAGATATTAACTATTGAGAATAATGACACGCTGGTTGAGGTTAGACTATTAGGTTTAGGGCAACCACCAAGTGCTGATAATACAAGTACCGTTGCAGGCTTACCCAATGACTATTCGCTTTATCCTATGTTTCCCAATCCGTTTAATACCACATCGACGATACGATATGATGTGCCGGTGCGTGGGGTGGTGGAGGTGGACGTGTATGATGTATTGGGGAGGATGGTGACGACATTGGTGGATGGGGATGTGGAGGCAGGACGACATAGGGTGATGTGGGATGCGGGAGATATGCCCTCTGGTGTCTATTTCGTGCAGATGTTGGCGGGGGGTTACCAGCAGGTTAGGAAGGTGGTTCTATTAAAGTAGCAAGTAGCAAGTAACAAGTGGCAAGCGAACAAGTTGTGTCGAGTTCAAGGAACCTTGCTATCGCAAGAATGACAATGCAGTATTTATGTAAAATAACCGATAAATTAGTAATGAATCTGTCTTGTGAACAAGCTAAAACCATTAACCTAAAACAAACACATGGAGGAGAAAACCCATGGCACGAAGTAGTTTGTTAGTCCTTCTGGGATTGCTGCTGATGGCGTCATACGCGCTGCCGGCAACCCGGAATGTGTTGTGTGAAGAATTTACCGGTACCTGGTGAGGAACCTGCGCGATCGTTGATCCGTGGCTCCAAAACATTTTTAACCAGTATCCGGACCGGATTGTTGGTTTAAAGCACCACTTTGGCAGTGATCCCATGACGACGCCTGAGACCACTGCCAGAGCGAGTTACTATGGCGTAAGTGCCGCTCCGACGTTGATAATTTGTGGTGTAGACGCCGGATGGCCCTATAACACATTATGGGAACCAGCAATCATGGCGCGAATGAATGTGCCCAGCCCGCTGGAGTTTACGCTGGGAGGAGAGTATAATCCTGTCGCCCTGTCGGGTTATGCGGAAGTTGAGGTGTATGTGGAAGGTGCAGTGAGTCCCGGTGCGGATTACCGGATTCTGTGGGTCATTTCAGAAAATGACGTGCAAATAAGCGGCACCCACCAGTGCGTCACCCGTGACTTCGCCCCTGACCAGAACGGCACATCGGTCACTTTAGCGCAAGGGAACACCTACCGCTTCGAGATCGACTTCGATGTTCCGTCAGGAAGCGTTCCCGAAAATTGCTATATTTCAGTGTTTATCCAGAACTCGGGTACCCGGGATGTGCTGCAAACAGAGAAGGAATTCATCACTGATTTGATACCGTTGCCAACACCGGCAGCGGGCGTTTCAAGTTCGTCCTTGCAATTCGGGGAAGTCGAGGTCGGTCAATCGGCGGATCTTCCTTTGACGATTACCAGTATCGGCAATCTTCCGCTGGTGATCAGCGACATCTCCTGCAACAACATATGTTTTACCACCGACTGGGATCCGTCAGACACACTGTTGTTGGTGGGTGAAGAGCTGGACCTCACGGTGACGTTCAGTCCGATTGCGGCGGTGACGTTTAACCGGACATTAGCCATCGAATCCAACGCCGAATTGGTGGAGGTGGGATTGCACGGAACCGGCACGCCTGCCAGTGCGGTCAATCCGGATGGGTCAGTAGGGATTCCGGAATCATTTGCGCTCTATGCACCGTATCCCAACCCGTTTAACCCGGAAACCACGGTGGCGTTCGATGTGCCCGCATCTGCAGATGTCACGGTGCGGGTGTACGACGTGTTAGGACGGCAGGTGGTGACCTTGACTGAGGGCAGAATTGGTGCCGGTGCGTACCGTGTGACGTGGAACGCGGTGGACCAGACATCCGGCGTGTATTTTGTAAAGATGGATGCCAACGGTCAGGTATTTACCCAAAAATGCCTGCTGGTACGCTAAAATTAGTTAGTTGAAGAGGGATTTCGAACTCCACTAAGTCGAAATTGCTTCCCCTGTTAAGTACGGGGTGGCAATGGTGTGTGAAGACTCGAATGTGAGGTGGTGCCGGGTGTATTGTACCCGGCACTGCCGCTCACCTGTGGTTTACTTTCCTGGAATTTTGTTTTTCTTGAATGTAGAAATATTGCTGATTAACTCATCTCGTGTAAACTCAAATCCTATTCACCAGAAATTTAAAGGTGCGATTATGAGAGTGATGTGGGTAACTATTATTGCAACGGTTTTTGTGACCGCGACTGTGTTTGGCACCACCATTCATGTGCCGCACCAGTATCCCACCATTCAAGAAGGGATCAATGCTTCGGTGTCGGGGGATACGGTGTTGGTGGCGGATGGGACATATTCCGGTCCCAATAACCGGAATCTGGATTACGGGGGCAGGGAAATTGTGGTGATGTCGCAGAATGGTGCGGATAGCACCATCATCGACTGTGAAAACAGCGGAAGGGGAGTGTATTTCCACACCTATGAGGGACGGGGGGCGGTGCTGGATGGGTTTACCATCATCAACGGCTCAATCGACCGGGGTGCCGGGATATACTGCGATGATGTCAGCCCCACTATCCTTAACTGCGTGATCGCATTGAATTCGGTGAATACCGGCAGTTGGAATTACGGGGGTGGATTGTATGCTAGGAATTCCTATCCGTTGATTGAAAACTGCATATTTTACCATAATTCCACGGAGAACGGCACCTGGTGCCACGGCGGGGGGATGTATCTGGACGACAGCAGCTCGGTAATAAGCAATTGCATCTTTCAGGGGAATTATGCATCGGGGGGAACTTATAATTACGGCGGTGGGATTTTTTGCAGCGGGGGAACGCCCATGATTTTGCGCTGTACGGTGGACAGCAACTGGGTGAGCGGGGGGAATTACGCTTATGGCGGCGGGATCAATTCGTCCAACTCCG
>CBDVBD010000145.1:0-8434 GCA_965372135.1 uncultured bacterium
GTGGCTTTATTGCTTTTATAAAAGATTCTGATTATTGGAATAGGATGTTGATTGTTTGAATTTCTTTTCGTATATTTCAGGATGGTTGATTTTTGTTGATGATATAGTTGAACATCGAGAGGGTTTTCACGAGGAAAGGAGACTGAAATGCGCAGGCACCGCTTACTTTTGGTAACCTCGTTTCTGTTGGTTTTTGGAGTGTTGGGATTTTCGCAGGATGCGGAATTGTATCATATGGTGCGATTGACCGCACCAACGGAATCTCAAATTCTGCAGTTGATGTTGGGGGGTCTGCCGATGGAAGACGGCACCATGACCAAGGAAGGATACATTGATATTCCGCTGTCGGAGTCGGAATTGGGTGTGGTGCGTTCCGTGGGGGTTGCTCACGAAATTATTCAGGAGAACCTATCGGAATTTTATGCGCGGCGGTATCAGCGGGAGCTGGAGCGGGGATTACTTTTAAGAGAACGAACCGATCCGGTTCATTTCGAATACGGCAGCATGGGAGGGTTTTATACCTTTCAGGAAATTATGATGGAATTGGATTCCATGAATATACTTTACCCGAATATCTGTGCGCCGAGGGATTCGATTGGCGCCGGATGGGATGGGAATACAATCTGGATGTTAAAGATTTCGGATAATCCGTTAATCGATGAAGATGAACCGGAAGTGGAGTATGATGCTTTACATCACGCCAGAGAACCAGGTGGTTATACCGCATTACTGTACACCATGTGGTGGTTGTTGGAGAATTACGGGATAGATGCAGAAGCTACCCACTTGATTAATAATCGTGAATTGTACTTTATCCCGGTGGCGAATCCAGACGGGTTGTTATACAATCAACTGATTAGTCCGGGCGGCGGGGGTATGTGGCGGAAGAATCGCAGGGACAATGGGAGTGGAGTTTATGGGGTGGATTTGAACCGGAATTACGCATACCAGTGGGGTTACGATAATTATGGATCCAGCCCGAATCCTTCCAGCGCCACCTACCGGGGACCGGCAGCATTTTCGGAGCCGGAAACGCAAGCAATTCGGGATTTATTCAATACCCATGATTTTAGAACTGCGATGACGGTACATACCAGCGGTGGTCATTATTTGTATGCTTATGGCTATGATCTGGTAATGCCGGAAAGTTTAGCGGTTCATCAAGAATATGGCGCGGAAGTCAGCAGGGACAACGGATATGATTATGGGACCTGCCGGCAAATATTGTATTCCTCTAACGGCAGAACGCAGGACTGGGAGCATCACGAACATATGACTGTCAATATTGAGCCTGAAATCGGATTTCATGGGTTTTGGCCGTCAACGGTTTACATATTTCCGGAAGCCAGGGAAAATCAACATTGTATCTTGTGGATGGCGTGGTGCGGGGGCGCGAAGATGGGTATTCAAAATATAACGCCACTTGGAGGGACGTATGAATCGGGTACGGTGTGTTCCTTGATGGTTAGTTTGAAGAATCAGGGGATGGGAGATGGTTTAACCGGCGTGACAACTACGCTGTTAGAAAGCAGTCCTTACATTTCTTTGGTGAACTATGTGGCAGAATTCGATACCTTTACGGCAAGGGAAATTAATGACAATGCAAGTGATCCGTTTGTGTTTTCGATCATGCCGGGTGCACCGGAAGGATATACGGTTGATATGGCTTTGCAGACTCAATATGAGGGATACACACAGATTGATTCGTTTTCGATACAAATCGGGACGGAAATTGTGGTGTTTGAGGATGATGCGGAAAGCGGGACGGGGAATTGGAATATGAGTAGTTGGGGAATGACAACCGGTTACGCGTACAGCCCGACTCACAGTTTTACCGATAGTCCTTTTGGGAATTACTCCAACAATCAGACCAATATTATGACCATGCAGGGTGTGGTGGATTTGAGCGATATTTTGTTTCCGATGCTGAAGTTCTGGACACGCTGGGAAATAGAAGCCAGTTGGGATTTCGGGCAGGTAGAAGCGTCTATGACTGGGGGAGCCTCCTGGTTTCCGTTGGAGGGGCAATATACCTCTCCGGGAAGCGGTCAAGGGGTACAATCGCCGGGGCAGCCGGGGTACGACGGATTTCAGACAAGCTGGGTTGAAGAAAGCATGTCGTTGGAGGATTATGCCGGGATCGATAATTTGAAGATTCGATTCGAACTACGGTCAGACGGCGGAGTGGTGGAAGACGGTTGGTACGTTGATGATATTAGAGTGGTGGGATTTCAACAGGGTCCACCGCCGGAAATTTCGGATTTGATTATCCTGTGGGCGGCGGACGGTGCAGAACTTATATGGACGCCGATTCCCGGCGTTGACAGCTATAATATCTACCATGACACTCAGCCGATATTTGACGTATCCACGCTGTTGATTGATAGTACGGTGAGTGGTCCACCGTATATCGATGCGGGATCGCTGTATGTGGATCGACGCTTTTACGTAGTTACTTACGATTACTCACCATAATTGAGGGTTGTGGTTGCAGGGAGGCAGGATGAAGTTTCATACGGAAACTCATACATTTAATACCGAGAAGCATCGGGAATATGTTAACATTACCGACCAGGTGGAAGAAGCGGTAACGACTAGCGGGGTACAGGAAGGGATGGTGTTGGTGAGCGCGATGCATATCACGGCGGGGGTGTTTGTCAACGATGCGGAACCAGGGCTTTTGCAGGATATCGACGATTGGTTGGAACGGTTGGCGCCGTTCGACAACTACCGGCATCATCGCACCGGGGAGACCAACGGGGATTCGCATTTGAAGAATTTACTGGTGCATCATCAGGTGATACTGCCGATTACCGACGGCAGGCTGCATTTGGGACCGTGGCAGCAGGTTTACTATGCGGAATTTGATGGACAGCGTCCTAAGAGGTTGATCATGAAGGTGATGGGAGAATAAGAGTTAAAAAGTTAGAAAGTTAGAAAGTTAGAAAGTTCTCCCCTTCAATCAAACGATAGTTAGATTGAAGGGGAGATTTTTATCGTATCGCTATACTGAAACGAGAAAAGGTAAAATGATTAGACACGAATTGTTAAGACGGGGATTTTGGAATAGCGGATGATGTGTTCGGCGGTGGAGCCCATGATTTTTTCGCCCAAGGAATCACGACCGTTGGTGGTCAAAACAATTAATTCTGCGCCTATTTCATTCGCTGTTTCAAGTATCTCACGAGTGGGTTTACCCTCTCGAAGCAATAATTCGCAGTCCAGATCCTCCCCCCCAGCCTTCTGCACCTCATCTTCCATGATTTTCTTGCATTCCACAGCTTTTTTCGCCATGTGTTCTTTGAAATGATCCACGCTGACACGGAGCATGATCATTTCCTTGTGGTCCATAAATTCCTCGTGGACGTTCAGCAGGACAAGTTTCCCTTGATACTTTTGACACAGGTTGACAGCGTATTTGACAGCGGTTAGAGACGCTTCGCTTAGGTCTGTGGGGCATAAGATGGTATTGAACATGGTGGTTTCCTATGGTTACAGAGTGTGAAGGTGTGAACGTGTGAAAGTATGAAAGTTCCCCCCCTTTAATTCCCCCCCGGAAACCAGGGGGGATTTTTTTTGATCCCCGTTTTCGCTGGAACGACAGAAAATTGTAAAGATGAAATTGCTTTAAAAGAACACGAAGGTTACGACCAAGAATACCGGCAACAGAATAATGCAGGACCAGATCATGTACCCGAAGAAACTGGGCATGGGGATTTTGTTTTCTTCGGCGATGGAGCGAACCATGAAGTTGGGTGCGTTGCCGATATAGGTGTTGGCGCCAAAGAAGACGGCGCTGGCGGATATGGCTTTCAAGTATGTGATGAATTGATCGCCCACCGGAGAATGCACCACTCCTTTCAGGATCTGGGTGACATCGTGTTCGGTCAAATCCAGGCGACCGAGGGCGGTATTGAAAAAGGTTAAATACGTGGGTGCGTTGTCTAAGAATGACGACAGGGCACCGGTAATCCAGAAATAATTCCAGGGTTCTTTGACGGCGTTAATGATGAAAGCAAGCGACCCGCTCGTGCCGGCACGTAACATGGTAAGGGCTGGAATGATGGTCATGAAGATGCCGGCGAATAAGTACGCAACTTCCTTGATGGGGAACCAGGTGAAGTCATTTCGTTCGCGGATCAATTTTTTAGTAGTCCAGAGGGATAAGAGACCCATAAGGATAATCAGGACTTCCCGCAGGATATCCTGGATGCCTTTGTGAACTCCAAGGATATTGACGTCACCCGGTTTCCACATACCGGACATCAGCACCGCGCCCATGATTCCAGCTAAGAAAATCAGGTTGTGGATTCCCTGGACACTTAAAGGTTCTTTATTCTCCGGCTCTTCATGTTTGATGCCTTCACGGCGGTACATGTAAGTATCGAAGAAAAAGAAAATTATAATCACAATGATGCTGACGAACAACATGTGGGGCAGGATATTCATGGTCCAGAAGAAAGGGACACCGTGAAGGAAACCCAAGAATAATGGGGGATCACCCAATGGGGTCAATGATCCACCGATATTGGCGACCAGGAAAATGAAGAATATGATGATGTGTTTTTTGGATTTGCGTTTGGCGTTGGCTCGAATGATGGGACGAATCAGGAGCATGGCAGCGCCGGTGGTGCCCATCCAGGATGCCAGGATGGTCCCAATGATGAGAATTATTGTGTTTACTTTCGGAGTGCCAGCCAGGGTTCCGCGTAAAAGGATTCCGCCGGAGACGGTGAATAAACCCCAAAGGAGTATGATGAAGGGAATATAGTCGATTAAGTAGATATGAACGATTTCGTAGAAGGCTTCCCCGCGATATGCAATGTAGAAGGGGATGGCGAAAATCAGCGCCCAGGCGGCGGATATTTTCCCGAAATTGTGGTGCCAGAAGACCGGGGCGACCAGGGGGAAAATGGCTATCGACAACAAGATACCGACGAAAGGCAGTATGCTCCATAGTGGTAAGACTTGACCCAAGGTGGGATCACCGCCGCCATGTTCTTCACCAATCTGATGTCCGGATTCGGCATCGGGTTGGTGTGCTTCGCCAGACTCTTCGCCATGTTCTTCGCTGGGTTGTGTATGTGATTTGTTTGCCGCAGGTTGTTGACCTTGATCGTGGGAATGTTCCTGAGCGATTGTAGTGCCAACCAGTATCAGAATTCCAAGTAGTGTAATCCAAAGAATCGACCGTTTCAAAAGCAACTCCATGCCAAAAATATTGTTCAATTGCAAAAGGAATCTTCAGAAGAGATTCTTCCCGCCAGTGGGCGGACTTTCAGCACTGCGTTCAGAATGACTTTATAGAATCAGAATGACTTTATAGAAAAGGAACAAGCAGCTCCATACCAGTAGTGATTAGTTAATAAGACGTTACAGGGTGATTACTCCGATTTTGTTCAAGAGGACAAGCAGAACCAAGACCGGTGCGACGTATTTCAGTATTACAGTCCAGACGCTTACATATTTAATTTGGTGGGGCAGGAATTCGCCGAGTCGTTCTCTGCGAGTCAGCGCCCAACCGACGAAAATGGCGATTAACAAGCCACCCAACGGCATGAGCCAGTTGGAGACTAAGTAATCGAAGGAATCGAGCCAATTAAGCCATTGACCTCCCTTAGGCAGCAGCTTGATTTTGGAAATCCAACCCACTGCGCCGTTAGATAAAGCGGATGGGATGCCGAACAGGAAGATAGCAAATCCGGTGATGAGGGTGGCGGTGCGACGTTTCCATTTCAACTGATCCATAGTACAGGCAACCACCACTTCCAACATGGAGATGGTGGAGCTCAGAGCGGCAAATGCTACCAAAACGAAAAATAAAATACCGATGATATTTCCGCCGGGAAGTTTGGCGAATATAGTGGGCAGGGATATGAAAATCAAGCCGATGGATTTCAAATCTTCCGGAGTTAGATTTTCCGCGAAAACGATGGGATACATGACCAAGCATGCCATGATGGCAATCAGTGTGTCCAGGATAGTGATAGCCACCGACGATCGAAGTATATTAGCCCCTCTGGGAAGGTAACTACCGTAGGTTAGCATAACGCCAACGCCAACGGACAGGGTGAAGAAAGCGTGTCCCATCGCTTCCAGGATGGCATGCGGGGTAAGCTCACTGAAATTGGGTCGGAAGAGGAATTTCAGAGCTTTGGTGGCAGCGCCGGTGGATAGGGAATATACCATCAAGATCAAGAGCAGCACCAACAGTACCGGCATCATGATTTTGCTCCAGCGCTCGATGCCCTTTGTTACCCCGGCTAATATAATTATGACGGTCAACACCATGAAGATGAAATGCCAACCAACTTGTTTGTAGGGATTTGCGAGGAAATCGGTGAAGGTGTTTCCCGCATCCTCGATGGACATGCCCTTGAAGGTGCCGAATAGGGCTTTTAAGGTGTATTCCAGCGTCCATCCTGCGATGACGGCGTAGTAGGAGAGGAGGATAAAAGAAGCGGCTAATCCCATCCAGCCAATGATGGGCCACCAGCTTTTTTGTCGAAGGGTAGCAAAGGCACCAATGGGATTCAGGTTGGTTTTTTTACCGATGAGGATTTCCGATACCATTATGGGAAAGCCCACCATGAAGATGCAGAACAGATACACCAATACGAAGGCACCGCCGTTGTTTTCGAAGGCGATGTAAGGGAATTTCCAGAGGTTGCCTAAACCTACAGCGGAACCGGTGGCTGCCAGGATAAATCCGGTCCGGGAGCCCCAATATTCACGTTTGGATGGTTCGTTTGCCATTATTAATTCGCTTTAGAATATAATCTCACGCAGAGACGCAGAGTTTTCTTTCCTCACATATAGAAAAACATCGGAGATCGCTTGCTCCGATGCTTTTAGTATTTATGGTCTTAGCAAAAGATCATCTTAATAATCCCGATCAGGTTGCATTTTCGCTAAAAGGGATATGAGATTCTTCACTTCGTTCAGAATGACTTTGTGAGATACGGACAACTAATTGCCCTGACTACCCATCTTTCTATAACATTGGTAAGGATTGCCCGACCAAGTTAATCAATGCGTTGGGGAATAAGCCGAAGCATAATATTCCCACTGCGCAGATCAATATCACCAGGGAATAGACGCCCGGCTGTGGTACGGCGGGGAATTCCCCTTCCGGCTGCATGTACATCAACACCAGCACTCGGATGTAATAGTACACGGAGATGGCGCTGTTCAACATGGCGATGACCACCAGGGTGATGTGCCCGGTTTTGATTGCGGCACCGAACAGGTAGAATTTCGCCATGAATCCGCCAGTGGGCGGGATACCCGCCAAGGACAACATGAATATCGCCATCATGGCAGCCAAGAACGGATGACGGAAACCCACACCGCGATAGTCGTCCAACCGATACCAACCGGACCCGCGATGGTTGATTAAAATCGCGACTGCGAACGCACCCACGTTCATCAAACCGTACACCATCAGGTAGTAGAGGATAGCAGATGCACCCTGGGCATTCACCGCCACCAAACCAACCAGCAAGTATCCGGCATGGGCGATGGATGAGTACGCCAGCATGCGTTTGATGTTGGATTGTGCGATGGCGACAACGTTGCCGACGGTCATGGTCAGCACCGCCATCACCCATAAGACCTGGCTCCAGTCCATATTCATGTCGAAGAAGGCGCCGGTCAGGATTCGCACCAAGGCAGCGAAGGCTGCGGCTTTGGAAGC
The DNA here is from genome assembly GCA_965372135.1 of uncultured bacterium. Lineage (GTDB taxonomy): Bacteria > Electryoneota > RPQS01 > CBDVBD01 > CBDVBD01 > CBDVBD01. The sequence goes on from CBDVBD010000145.1 coordinate 7,697, forward strand.
GGTTGCCATGAAGGCGGTGATGGTGGTGGGAGCGCCGTCGTACACGTCCGGCGACCAGAAATGGAAGGGAACGGCAGCGATTTTGAATCCCAAGCCGATCAGGATCAATCCTAAGGCGGCATACGCCAAGATGCCGATGGATTGGGGATCCTGGCTGAAGTAATGATGGATTTCAGCCAATTGGGTGGTACCGGTGACGCCGAAGGTCAGGGCAATTCCGTAGAGGAAGAATCCGGTGGAAAAAGCGCCCAGTATGAAATATTTGAAGGCGGACTCATTGGATGTGGCGCGACTGTGGAACCCGGCGAGAACGTAGAGGCTGATGGACATGGTTTCCAGCCCGAGGAAAATCATCAGCAGATCGCCGCCGGACGCCATGAACATCATTCCGAAAGTGGCGAACAAAATCAATGATAGGTATTCGCCGGCACGTTTCTTTTCATCCAGGTCGTGGTACGTCAGCAAGACCACCAGAGTGGTAATGCCCAAAATGATGAGGCGGAGGAACCGGGAGAATTGGTCGTCAACCACCATGCCGCTGAAGCCGGTTGCTTCCCCCATCCATCCGGTAATAAGTGCAACTATCGCGACAATCAAGCCAACCAGGGTCAGGAAAATCAGCATTTTCGCTGCCTGATCACGGACGAACACCGATACTAAAAGGACTGTCAGTGCGGTTATCAGGACAACAATTTCAGGGATGATCAGGGAAAAATCCAGAATCGGGATCACCATATT
>CBDVBD010000146.1:0-8347 GCA_965372135.1 uncultured bacterium
AGGAGAACATAACAATTCCGACCGCTGGAAGCCTTCCGGCAGGTCCTCTCCAATGGTTTGTTTGATCACACGGGGTCCGGCGAAGCCGATTAACGCTTGGGGTTCGGCTAATATAACGTCACCTAACATGGAAAATGATGCCGACGTACCACCGGTTGTGGGATGAGTTATTAGGGAGATGTAGGGGATTTTTCCGTTTGCGAGTTGGGTTAATTTGGCGGCGGTTTTCGCCATTTGCATCAGGCTTAATATGCCTTCCTGCATGCGCATCCCGCCGGAACTGGATACCAGGATCAACGGGGCACGCATTTCCAATGATGATTCCACCGCTCGGACGATTTTTTCCCCTACCACCGATCCCACGCTGCCCCCGAAAAAGCGGAAGTCCATCGTTCCCAGTACCACCGGGCGTTTTTCGATGGTTCCATGCCCAATGATTATCGCTTCTTTTTCCTTGGTCTTAGTTCTAGCGGCTTGGATGCGATCGGTGTATTTTTTTGAGTCCTTGAATTTTAGAGGGTCAAGAGATTCCAGCGCTCGATCGGATTCCTTGAAGCTTTTAGGGTCTAATATTATGTTCGCATATTGCCGGCATGGCAGGGTAAAATGGAAGGTGCATTTCGGGCATACCCGCAGGTTCTTTTCCAATTCTTTACGGAAGATGATTTCGCTACACTGGGTGCATTTCTCCCACAATCCGTTGGGAGTGTCTTTTTTCTTCTGGGGTATCAGACCTTCTTGTTTTCGTCGGAACAAGTTCACGATTTTGTGTCTTTGATTGATTTAGCCATTATCAGTGCGTCTTCGTCGTTACGGTAATAGTTTGTACGCTGTCCTATGGTTCGATATTTGTGCTTAGTGTAGAATGCGATGGCGACTGTATTTGATTCTCTAACCTCAAGTGATATATAGCGATAGCCTTGATCCAAGGCTGATTGCTCCAGTCCAGCAAGCAGATTGGTGGCGATGCCTCGTCTTCGGAAATTTTTATCAACGGCGATATTTAAGATGTGTATTCTTTCTTCTGCCCTTAACGCCACCATGTAGCCGATGATTTGTTCGTTTTTTATTACAACCGATGATCTGATGTCAGGTTCCCGCAAGGTTTCTATAAAAGTTCCCCGCGTCCATGGATCGGGAAATGTCTGCGTCTCCAATTGTATGATTTGCGGAAGGTCGCTTTCCAGCATGTGGCGGATGGCATATTCCGCGCCGGGCTTAGGTGGTGCCGATTCCGCCATTTCTGCTCAGCAATAAAGTATCACAGATTGTCACCACTTGTTTCATCTCGGCGACGTCATGTACCCGAATTATATCGGCACCTTGGATGACGGAACAAGCCACTGCAGCCGCCGTTCCCCAAATTCTCCGGTCTGCAGAAAGGTTCAGGACGTCTCCGATAAAGGATTTTCTTGACGGTCCCACTACAATAGGGCAGTCGAGGTTGCGTAATTTATGCAAGCGGTCGATCAAACGGTAGTTATCCATTACGGATTTTCCGAATCCGATACCGGGATCGACTGCGATGTTTTGGTGCGGTATCCCGGCATTGACGGCGATCTGTATTCCATCTTCCAGATAACAACTGATTTCGTTGAACAGATTTCGGTAGTTGGTATCATCCTGCATGGTTTTCGGAGTTTTTCTGATGTGCATGAGGATAATCCCGGCTCCGAATTGTGCGGTGACATTCGCTAAACGTGGTTCGTATTTCAATCCCGAGATATCATTGACAATGTGCGCACCCAACGATAACGCTTCCTTGGCGACTGATGCTCGAGCAGTGTCGATGGATATAGGAATTGATAAATCCTTAACTACCCGTTCGATTACGGGCAGCACCCGATCCATTTCTTCAGTTTGTGACACAGGATCGGAATCTGGGCGAGTGGACTGCCCGCCGAAATCGATGATATCCGCACCTTCATTTTCCAAACGGATGGCATGGGCGACTGCTTTGTCCGGTTCTAAGAATTGTCCGCCATCAGAAAAGGAATCCGGGGTGACATTGACAATTCCCATTATCAGGGTGCGTTCGCCCAGTAGTAAGCGGTGATTTCGACATTCCCAAGTAAGTGATCTTCGCGAATTGTCAGTCAATTCCCTGTCACCTCACGTAGTCTATTCATTGCTTCCCGTGCACTTGGATTATCATCGTCTACCGCTGATGCGATGCAATTCTGATAATACTGAATAGCTGCTATGGTATCCCTTTGTTGTTCGGCATATTTACCAAGCAGGTAATAGGCGTCCGGATTATCAGTCAATTTTGTACTTTGCTCCAATGATGATACAGCGTCGTTAATATTCCCCAGTCGATATTGAATCAAGCCAAGATTATAATATATGCTGGATTCCGTGTTAGTAAGATCCGCTGCTTTTTCGATAGCTTCCAGTGCCTGGTCAAGTTCCCCGAGTTTGATGCGGGTTAGCGCCAATAATTCCCACATTTCCCAGGATTCAGGATCCAGAATTAATCCTTTACGCAGGATATTCAGGCATTTACGAAAGTCATGGCTATTATATACGTCTTTTGCCCATTTCAACCGCGCTTGGTTGTATCCCGGGCATATTCGAACTGCTTTTTCCAGTGCTTCTTGGGTAGTAAAAGTACAGATATTTTGTGACCGCTCTTCACTAAAATGGGATATCAAATATAGCGTAATGGGATTACTGGCGCTTAATGTGTAAGCGATTTTTAAGGCGGTTTCAGCCCGGTTCCAGTTTCGGCATTGGATGGAATGCAGAGCCAGGTCTTGCCAATTTCTGATGTCGCTACTGTCAAAGAGCACAGCCTTGCGGAAGGCTGATACCGCATGAGGAAGAGTATCATTAACTTCTGACCAACAATTACCCACTATCCGCCAGGCATCATCCAAGGTACGGTCGATATCAATCGCCTGCAAAGCATATTCTAATGCTAAATCGGTATTTCCGTTCCGATAGAAGCCATGACTTTGATACAATTTCGCCAGAACGGGGATGGGATACGGTTTTGGTTTATATTCGGCGTTGGATCGTTTTGGTATCTGCGCCGAATTTTGGGCAAGACTTATTATCCCTGCTACAGCATCATGGAACGATTTATACCAGCGTTTATCATGGGAATACCGTACGACAGCTCCAAGCCGGGTTCTGGCATAGTGCATTTCCACCCAGAGCGAATCCTGTCGTCCCCAAATTTTGCCCCAAACCGCATAGGATGGTTTTAATTTTCGTACGATTTCCCAAGTTGAATCAGGTTCGAATTGGCTGTGCAATTGTGGAATCGCTTCGTTCGGCAGCCACAACAACTTTCTGCTCTGCCGGGAAAGATGTTCTCCCAATTGGTCCGTTAAAGCTTCACCGATCCAGCCTTCTGTGGTTTGGTCGTTGAAAGGAGCTACCAGCAGGGTTTTCGGTAACGGCGGCGGTCTGGTAACTAACCATAATACCAGGTACCCTGCGATAAGGATAATCCAACCCCTGAAAAGAAGCCGACGACCCCGTTGAGGTTCTACTATCCCCGAGGTTCTGACCACGAACCACAAAACAAAGCTAAACATCCCCAGAAGGATAAGAAGTATAATTGGTCCACCAGGGATGTTTCCACGAAGAAGAGAATATGAGAACTGAAGAACAGCCAAATTTTCTTCCCGTTGTCAAGCAATAGTTCACAGTCAAGGACTGTAATAGATTACCAGATTAATTTCTAAGAGTCGTTCAATATCAGATTTATAATATGCTAATTTATCTATTTTATTGCAGGCTTTTTCCCATTAGATTCAGAGCTTCCAAGCGGGTAGCTTCCCGGCGCATCGCACCCCGCATTGCAGATGTTACGGTTTGAATCCCTTCTTTCTTTAATCCTTGTAATGCAAGGCACATGTGAGTGGCTTTTATAATGACAATCACCCCCTGGGGTTTTAGTTTTTCCATCAGGAGGTCAGCGATTTCAGTTGCCATTCGCTCCTGTAGTTGGGGACGGCGTGCGATGATTTCCACCATATTAACCAGGTTGGAAAATCCCGTGATGCGGTTGTCCTTGGGAAGATAGGCGATACTGACTTTTCCGGAAAAGGGTAGGAGATGGTGTTCGCACATGGAATGGAAGGGGATGTCCCTGAGTACCACCATCTCATCCAGATTGTCGGTGATATAGAATTTGACTTCGCCAGCTGCAGTAGATCCCACTCCGGAAAATAAATCAGCGTAGAGTTTAGCCACTCGATCCGGGGTGTCCACTAAACCCGGACGTTTGAGATCTTCGCCGATCCCCTCAAGGATTTGACGTACGCCGTTGCGAATCTTGTCCTGATTCATTGGAAAACATTGTTTTTACTTGGTCTTCGGCTTCGACTTGCTTTCCCATGTCTTCTGCAAGAACGAAGATGACTATTTCCCGTTCGTTTGCGGAAAGATTGACTTGTTGAGATGGATCGCCGACGATTTTATAACCGGGCATTTCTACCGATACCACGTGTTTGCCGATAGGGATATCGGTGAAGATGGCATCGGTTTTTAGTTCTGCAGGGGATGCGTCTAAGAAAATCGATGCGCCCTTGACGCTGGAGATCACTTGGATGGAACCGGTTTTTTCCGACAGCAAAGCAATGACAACAACCACAGCGCAGATGAAAATCGCAAACATGGAGAATAGGAATATCTGGGCACGCTTTTTGCCGGATTCCAATTCCTCTATCTCATCATCGAAAAACCCCTCTCGTTCACGGATTTCTTCTTTGGTCAACCATTCGATTTCACCGGCTTCGTTTACATATTCCTGGTAGTTGGAGTTTGTTTCATAGTATTTCCGGCGTTCCTCTTCGATAATCCTTTTATAACGTTCAATATCATCTTTATCTGCGGTGCGCTGTAGGGAGACATTTCTTTCATAGGCTCTGAGTTTCTCCCGTTCCGATATCTCTCGTTGTACAAGTTTTCGGATTTCCTCATCCGACATTTTTTTATTTTCCGGCATGTTTGGAGTTCACCACGTTTAGTGTCCAAGAACTATGGATTAGACTGATCGCGATGGGGTTTAGGTCTTGTGTTTCGTTCTGACGGAGTTCCTTTTCTTATATCGGATTCGGGGTTTTTTGTTGAGTTTCTTGGGTGTCGATTGTAGGTACGGGCAAATTTGGGTTGAGTCTGTTTTCCCCGATAGGGTTTGCGAGGTCCGGTGCCTTTTCGAGGTTTCCGGCGGGGATGTTTTTTTGGCGCGATGGACTGACCGCTCATTATTCTATCAATGTTGTTACCGTCCAGGATTTCATGTTCCAGGAGGGCTTCCGCCAATCTGTGTAATTTTTCGGTATTTTCTTGGAGCAAGCTTTTAGCGCGTTTTTCGGCGGAAATTACTATTTTTTTGATTTCAGCGTCGATTTCCTGGGCGGTTTTTTCGCTATAATCGCGATGTTGGGCGATTTCCCGCCCTAAGAAGATTTCTTCTTGCTTCTTCCCGAAGGATAGCGGTCCTATTTTTTCGGACATACCCCAATCACAGACCATGGCTCGTGCGATGTCAGTGGCGTGTCGGATGTCGTTAGCAGCGCCGGTGGTCAGCTTGTTGTATATGATGCTTTCTGCGGCGCGACCGCCCAGAATATAGGTTAATTTCGCTTCACAGTATTCCCGGGAACGGATGAATTTCTCTTCCGGCAGGTAGTGAGTTAGCCCCAATGCTTGACCTCGAGGGATTATAGTGACTTTGTGTACCGGGTCGGTGCCGGGGATAAGTTTGGCGACCAAAGCGTGACCGGATTCGTGATAGGCGGTGATTTTCTTTTCTTCCTCATCCAATAGGAAACTTTTACGCTCCATGCCCATCATAATCTTATCTTTGGCGCTTTCGAACGACGACATAGTTACGTATTTGGAGCCCCGTCTGGCGGCAAGCAATGCAGCTTCGTTGCAGATATTCGCTAAGTCAGCGCCGGACATACCGGGAGTGCCTTTGGCAAGGACTTCCAGGCTAACGTCTCTGCCCAAGGGGATTTTACGGGTGTGGACTTTCAGGATGCCTTCACGACCTTTGACGTCGGGTAATCCGACCACAACCTGACGGTCGAAACGCCCAGGACGCATCAAGGCAGGGTCCAGGACATCGGGACGGTTGGTGGCGGCTAACAGGATTACGCCTTCGTTGGATTCAAAGCCGTCCATTTCCACTAAGAGCTGGTTCAGAGTCTGTTCGCGTTCATCGTGTCCGCCGCCTAATCCAGCGCCACGATGGCGTCCGACAGCATCGATTTCGTCGATGAAGATGATACAGGGTGCATGCTTTTTGCCCTGTTCGAAGAGGTCGCGGACACGGGAAGCGCCCACACCCACGAACATCTCCACGAAATCGGCACCGGACATGGAGAAGAATGGTACGTTGGCTTCGCCGGCAACGGCGCGGGCTAACAGGGTTTTTCCAGTCCCCGGTGCACCAAGCAGCAACGCACCTTTGGGGATTTTTCCGCCCAATCGGGAAAATCTCTTGGGGTCTTTAAGGAACGCGATGATTTCTTTCAGTTCTTCTTTGGCTTCATCGGCACCGGCAACATCATCGAAGGTGACTTTGGGCATGCTGTCAGTGATTAATTTTGCCTTGCTCTTGCCGAAGGAGAATACCCCCCTGGGACCGCCGCTTTGTAAGCGGCGCATAAAAAATAACCAGACGCCAATCAGGACAATCCAGGGCAGGAAATTGATGAAATAACTCATCAGATTTGGGGTCATGATCTTGAAATCAACTTCCACCCCTTTTTCTTTCCAACGATCCAACATTTCCTGGTCCATGTATGGCGGTAGGGTGGTCTTAAACCGTCCGTATTCGCCATCTACAGTGCCGCCCACTTGAAATTGTCCATGGAATTCCCGATCAACAACGGTGCCTCCACGAATCTCCCCTTTGTCCAACATTTTCTGGAAATCAGAATAGGTAATGGACTTTTCTTTGGGTTCGCCCATTTGGATCAGTTGGGCGATAACAATGGTACCCAGGATGATCAGGATCCAGAACGATAGAGTTCGGGTCGCTTTTTTCCACTCGAATTTATCGTCAGAGCCCTTGCCTTTGCCTTTGCCTTTGGGTGATTGCTCTGAGTTCTTGTTTTCATTCATGAAATATCCAGCTCCTTCCCCTTCAGAACATCGGCATTGCGTAATACATATACATCTTTAAGGTTGCGCCATTTTTGAGCATGATCTAACCCGTATCCGATGATAAAGTCATTGGGGATTTCGAATCCCACGTAGTCGATGGGGAAATCCAATGTGACGTTGTCCGGTTTCATGAACAGAGTCATGAATTTCAGGCTGGTGGGCGCTTCCGCCATAAATTTTTGCCGCAGGTATCGGATTGATAATCCGGAATCCACGATGTCTTCGACGATTAAAATATGGCGGTCTTTTACCTGGCAGTCGAAATCCTTTTTTATGGTGACCACTCCGCTGCTTCTCATAGCTTTTTCATAGCTGGAGATTTTAATGAAGTCCATTTCACTGGGGATAGTCACTTCACGGATCAGGTCCGCCAGAAAAATAAAGCTGCCGTTTAATACACCAATTAGAATCGGGTTCAAGCCAATGTATTCTCTATTGATACAGTCAGCCAATTCCTTGACTTTTTGCTGGATACGCTGACGAGAGATCAGAGTAGTGAATTCCAAGTCTCCATCAACCACAACCCGGTCGGAAATTGGTTGCTGAGTGTCGATTCGTGTGGTTAGACAATTGGTTTCGGACATAACATCACATAAATTAGGGCTAATTTGTCTTTACGGGTTCCAATGGAAAGATATTAAGTTGTACTACTCGTTTAGTGTTTTCAGTAATTCGTGCGTGATGGTCAATGCGATATCCGACCAACCAAGCGATTTTGCCGCCGACTTCTAATACTAGTACCCGATCCTTATCGCATCTTGGAGTTTTTTTATCCACCAGAAAATCGGATATTTTTCGGGTACCAGCTGCTCCCAATGGATGGAAACGATCACCGGGCTGCCAAGGGCGCAGTGTCCAAGGCTCAGGCAGCATATCCAAGTCCATCCATTCGACGAAGGGGTCCGGAAGGTGTTTCACAGCCGTTTTTGGAACTTCCCAGGCTTTGAATTCTACGCCCAATGATTGACAGGTGTAGTTTCCTATCCCAACCTGTTGTGATTCCGGTTTCAGTGCTGTTTCCGGTACCAGGATCAGCCGGTCACGGTCGCGCAACAAACGTACCCGGTTCGGAAGTTCCACCCATTTACCGGTTTTACCGTCGCCGGACAGATGTGATACCTGGCGTAAGTGATACCGCCGTAAGGATATGGAACACCCTATAGCTACCTGTAGTGCTTCCTGAAGCCAAAACTTCCTTATTATATCAAGATAAGAG
>CBDVBD010000147.1:0-8063 GCA_965372135.1 uncultured bacterium
TTACTTTGAACTTGATTAGCTTGTTATTTTTGGATATATTACTAAATTATGTTATCCAAATCGAGTCGATGAAATCGTGATTCCCCTACTTGTAATCAGCACATTCGGCTACCTGTTACTCCTGATGGTGCTTGCCATCGGATTATCCAGAATCACACGACGCGGTGATTCCGGCGCCGATCAACCCATTGTGTCGGTGTTGGTGGCTGCCAGAAACGAGGAAACCCGCATCGGAGCATGCCTGGACGCCCTGCTGGCGCAGGATTATCCCCATGATAAGCTGGAAGTGGTTGTCATCGACGACGGCTCCGAGGATGCCACTGCCGAGATCGTGCAGAGCTACCATGACAAGGATTCCCGGATAAAGTTAATCGCTGCCGGACCCAATCCCGATGGGTTGGGACCCAAAAAAAATGCCCTGCGATGGGGAATCAAGGCGTCCAAAGGCGATATCCTGGTTACCACCGACGCCGATTGCACCCCGCCGCCCGCTTGGCTTCAAACCATCGTAACCTATTTCCAACCAAACGTGGGCGCAGTAATGGGACCATCGGTGTTGCGTAGTACCGATCACTGGCTGAAACACTGGCTGGTACTGGAGAACTTAGGTAATATCGCCATCTATGCCGCCAGTGCCGAGTTGGGTTTCCCGGTGGGCGCTCAGGGAGCCAATTTGGCGTATCGCCGTGAGGTATGGGATTTCTTGGGTTTCGGCGCCGAAGGTCAGACCTTTTCCGGCGATGACGACCTCTTCGTCCAACGGGTCGCCAAGGACGGTCGTTGGCAAGTACGATACGCCCTGGAACCCGACGCCGTCGTCCCCCATCACCATCAGGTCACCGGCACCGGCACCGTCCAGCAAAAGCACCGCCACCTGTCAGCCGTGCGCTGGTACCGCCCCGAAATCGTAGTCCTGGCAGCCTTGGTACTCGCCTATCATCTGCTACTGGCAGTAGGATTGGTAGCTGGATTATTCGCCGTCCCGGTCTTCCTAATCTGGTTGCTGTGTATGGCAGCCAAAACACTGGCGGACGGCTGTGTCTTAGAACGGGTCGCCTATCGAACGCAGGTAGCGTTCTCTTGGCGATGGCTGCCCTTGGCGGAAATCCTTCGTCCCTGGGCGATGATATTTATGGTGCCCTGGTCGCTGATAAAACCCGTCACCTGGAAGGGGCGAGTTCGCTCCGCCGCCCCAGTATCCCATTGACTGTGCTGTCGGGTGCCCAAATACCACAGTGCCGTCATGTGTCAACGAATTTCGATTCCTTACCCGCTAGTTGACCGTACTGTGAGGTTTGCGTTCCGTAAGGAGTTCCCATCTACCGGATGTTTTGAAATTTGGATTTTGATATTGTTTCGGATTTGGTGCTTCGTATTTGGAATTTATTTGCCCCTTGGTGCTTGTGATTTGAAATTTATTGTGCTTTCGTTTCCTAACTTGACGGTATAACATAATATGACAATCCAATTGCAGCTTACCCGGCATCCCAAAAACATGATGACATTAGGTTTGTCCTATGTGGTGTCTTGGTTGACCGGCACCCCGCGAGTCTGGGGAGCACCGTTGGTAGCCATGATCGAGCCCACCAACCGCTGCAACCTGAAATGCCCCTTGTGCCATGTGGGATCCGGGAAACTACGTCGCGAACCCCGAAATCTGACCCTGTCCAAATTCGAAATCATCCTGAATAAGCTGCCCAACACCGTCCGAGTACTGCAGTTGTGGAACCAGGGAGAACCCTTCATGAATCCCCGGTTCCTGGACATGGTACGGATGGCAAAGGACCGCGGATTCCACACCATCACCAGCACCAACGCCCATTTCCTGCACCAGAACGGCACCGCAGAATCCGTGATCGCCAGCGGTCTCGGGGAACTGGTGGTATCCTTAGACGGAGTCACACCCGACACCTATGAATCTGTCCGGCAGGGGGGAGACCTGGCTGTCGTATTAAAGAGTATGCAGCAGTTGGCGTCGGCAAAAACCAAATTGGGGAGCGACACCCCACAAATCAGCGCCCAATGCCTGTTGCTGAAGCAAGTGGAACCCCATTTAAATCAAGTACAAAGTATAGCAAAAGAATCCGGCGCCGACCGGGTCATCTGGAAAACCGCCCAAGTCACATCACTTGCGGAAGCCCGTGAAGTCTTGCCAGAAAATCAGAAATTGTGGCGTTACCGAATTAAAAATAATGAATTAAAAACCCGCCGTCACTGGGAAGGATGCGTCCGCACTTGGTTCAGCACCGTAATCTTATGTGACGGCTCGGTGGTACCCTGCTGCTTCGACAAGGACGGCGATTACGTCATGGGAAACCTGCTCATGCAGTCGTTTCCGGAAATCTGGCAGGGTTCCCGCTACCGTGAATTCCGCCGGCAGACCCTGCGTCGCCGCGCCTATCCCATCTGCAATAATTGTACGGAAGGACTATCGAAACTATACAGAAAAGTACCACAGCACCTCCCGATATAAGCGTATCGGAAACTCCCCCCAAAAAGCGTCAACGCATCATCGGGTGGCTTAAATTCCTGTTAGCGATCCTGATCCTATTCATATTAGGGCAGTGGATTCGCTGGGAAGATTTACTCCAATCCTTGATGCTCGCCCACGGTGGACTGCTGATACTCGCTGCGGTACTGCTGATTCCCAACATCCTATTTCAAGGATTACGCTGGGGCTATCTCCTGCGACGGCAAACCCCAGACGTCCCCATGAAAGAAATCGTGGCGTCTCTGTTTCTCGGTTGGACATTGGGAATCCTAACGCCTGGTCGTGTCGGTCAATTCACCCGAGCCTTTGCGGTACCCAGCGCCCCGACGCTGCCCACCATCGGTTTGACCATCGTCGATAAGCTCTTTACACTGGTCTGGATCGTGCTGCTGGGCGCTGCTGGCTTCTTCAGCTTTTTCGCTATCCGACCAGCTTGGACCTGGCTGTGGTTTCCTGTTGTCGCGATTATCTTATGGCTGGCGTTCAGCCCACGGCACCTGAACCGAATCCTGCAGAGCCTGTGTAACCGTCTCCCCTTCCGGGAAAAATTGAGTAAAATCATATCAACGCTGCAGACGTTTAATACCCGGGATTGCCTGGTGGCGCACGCATTATCCCTATTGACGACTATAACGTTCTTCAGCCAATTCGTCATCCTGATTTCGGCGTTCTTCCCTCTGCATTATATCGACGGCATGCGCGCTGCCACCGCAGTGATATTCGTTAAAACCGCACTGCCTATCACCTTCGGGGATTTAGGAGTGGGCGAAGCAGCATCCATATATTTTTTCGGGCAGTTCGGCGCGCCGAGAGCTGCCGCATTCAACGCATCGTTAATCCTGTTTTTCATCAACTTAGTCATTCCCAGCGTGATCGGATTGATTTTCCTCCCCAACCTGAGACTGTCACGCAAGGATAAAACCGAATCCCTGTCATGATTCCCACGATTTTCTGGTTGGTTACTGTGTTGCTTGTTGGGGGGATGGTGACCTATATCCTGTTCCTGGGCATCATCTATCGTGGCTTGGGGCGCATCAAAAACCAGACATCCCAACTCCCCGATCTGCATCCTACACTGTCAGTGATCATCCCCGCCCGCGACGAAGAGAACACCATCGGTGATACGTTGGATTATCTCCTGAACCAGGATTACCCCCAAAGCCGCCTACAGATTATCGTAGTCAATGACCGATCTGCCGATACCACCGCAGAAATCGTCAACCAATACAGCAACGAACACCAGTGCATTGAACTGATAAATCTAACCGAATGCCCACCTTCCATGTCCCCCAAGAAACATGCCTTGACGCGAGGGATCGAATGTGCCACCGGCGAAATTATCGTGACTACCGACGCCGACTGCCGCTTCCATCCCCGATGGCTTGCGATAATGGTGGGACATTTCGCACCAGATGTGGGAATAGTCGCCGGACTGACCCGGTTCCACCTGAAAAAGGAAAAACTGCCCCTATGGCAAAACATGCAATGGCTGGATTTCATCAGCCATTCCTTAGTATCCGCCGGTGCCATCGGATCCGGCATGACCTTCAACTGCAACGGCTCTAACCTGGCCTACCGCCGAAAAGTATTCGATGAAGTACATGGATTTTCCGGCATCGACCGCATCGTATCCGGCGATGATGAATTCTTTGCCCAAAAGGTCAATCGAAGCACCCGGTGGAAAATCCGATTCGCCCACGAACCACCCACCATCGTACTGTCCAAACCGGTGGAGACCCTGAAGGACCTATTCCAGCAGCGCTTCCGCTGGGGCTCGAAAGGCTTGCTGTACCGCCCGTTACTGAAATCGGTACTGATCATCACCTATCTGTATTACCTGGTATTATTCCTGGGACCAATCATCGGCTACTGGCTGCCTCATCTGTTGCCGGTATGGGCGGTTGCCCTGATTGCTAAAATCGGAATGGATTTAGCAATACTCCTTCGTGGGTGCCGCGTGTTCGGAATCCGCCGGGTCCTGGACCCCATCGTGATGGCGGAAATCCTCCACATTCCCATGATTATCCTGTTCGCCACCGCTGGGCACTTGTTCTCCTTTCGCTGGAAAGGTGCCAACTTCCGATCAGTACGCAAGCGTACAGAAAAACCGGTGGGGGAAGCGGCGTGAAACGATTACCCCTGTGGAAATACACCAAAACCGCTCAATATTCCTATTTCTGTCATTCCCGCGAAGCCTGCCCCAGACTTTGATCCGGGGGCGGGAACCCAGTTCTTGTCCCCCCTGCTATTTGCAGGGGGGAATAAAAGGGGGGTTTCCTTTGTTAATGTGCTGTCAAGTGCTCTCAGTCTGTCCGATAATAGCCAAATCGTGCTGGCAGACGCCTTCGTCTGCCAGTTAAGTCGTTATTATTCCGTCACACGAGGGCGTGTGACGGCACCTAAAGTTTAATTCTCGGACACCCTGCCCTCACCTGACAGATGATCAAGAATTGAATAAGCCAATATAGACATGAAAAAACTACCTGCTTCGAAGTGGATACAGACATCTAAGTACGTAATGGCAAATAAACTCGCAGGACGCGCCGTATACCCCTTCTACGCCTCTCTGAAAGTTACCGATCGCTGCGACTTCAAATGCCCCTTCTGCAACGTCTGGAAATTCCCCGCGCCCGACGAACCCACGGATAAATTAAAAGCCATCCTAAAAAACCTTGGGCGATCCAGCATCCTGATGACCTCCTTCGAAGGTGGTGAACCGTTACTCCGGGACGACATCGGCGAGCTGTTGGAATACGCTGCCCGGCAGCCCTACTACGTCCTCTTTACCACCAGTCAGCGTAATGTGTTGGAATACCCCTTACAGGAATACACCAAATACATCGACTTCCTGCACGTATCCATCGATGAAGGGCACGACAACCTGGAGATGTTTGACCTGCTGCCCGAGCTGGTCAAATTCCCATCCGTCGTATGTGTACAGACCGTAGTCCGCGATGAAGACCTTTCCTGCCTTCCCGAAAAAGTCGAAACCTGCCATACCGTCGGTGCCAAAATCTTGATTATGCCCGCGGTACACCTGGAAAAAACCGCCAATCACTTCCCCGATTTCGACCGGTTCCAATCGGCAGTATTGTCATTGCGCAAGAAATATCATGGCACCGTAATCACTCCGCGCAACTACTTCCGGGAATTCCGCAAAGGACGCTGCAGCACCGCCTCCATCATCATCGATGCCGACGGTAAACTGTTCTACCCCTGCCGCACTATGATGGACAAAGCGGTGAACCTGATCGACGAAGACTTAATGACTTTCCTCAGATCCCCGGAAGCCAGGGACCGCCGGAAGCTGATCGACACCTGCACACAAAATTGTGGCTGGTATCAGTATTTCGCCACTCACGTCTATACCTCGGTTTCCGGAATCTGGGATGCCGTCAGCCCCCACCTGCCCTATTTCCTCGGAAACGGCAAACCCCGCGAATCCCAAAGGACACGCCATGCCTCTTCAACCTCCAAAATTCCTTGAATGGATGTTCCCCAATATCATCTGGCGGGGTCCGGCGCATGACAACAGCGTGTACCTCACCTTCGACGACGGTCCCCACCGGGAAACCACCCCCCAGGTTCTTGACATCCTGTCGAAGCACCAGGTACCGGCGTCATTTTTCTTAGTGGGTCATAGAATCGCCGGTGCGGAAAACGTAATAGAACAAATCCTTGAGCAAGGACATCTGATTGCAAACCACGGCTTTTCCCATCGCAAACTGGGCTGGGCGTCATCCCGAACCATAGAAAAAGAAATCACCGACACCGAACGCATATTCCAATCCAACCACTGGCAGTACATCAGACATTTCCGACCCCCATTCGGACATTTCCGGCCCGGTATGGAGCCCCTGCTGCTGCGCGTTGGATACCGCATGGTCATGTGGTCCCTGATGCCCGGCGACTACCGTCCCATGGACCCGGAGCGGCTGCTATCACGCGCCTTATCAAAGCTTGAACCCGGCGCCATCATAGTGCTGCATGACTACACCCTTGTCCCCAAACCCATGCTGAAAATGTTACCTAAACTATTGAAAGAATTGGAACTGCGCGGATATCGATGTAAACGGCTGGATCAGATGGAAGGAATCGAAACACCCGGGGGAGACCGATGACCCACTGGCTGGCATGGCTGCTGATTATCTATGGCGTCGCCACCCTGTGGCTGTTGATGGGGATAGCTCGGCGCTATCCCCAGATATTGGCGCTGCCGTCGGTATCCCTGGTCATCTGCCTGCGTAACGAGGAACAAAACCTCCCGGATCTGCTAAAGGCGCTGCACAGCCTCGATTATCCGGCGGATAAATTGGAAATCGTCCTGGTCGATGACCGATCCAGCGATGCCACCCCCGAATTATTGGAAAACTTCCGCCAATCAGCACCCTTCCCCGTCGTGATCGAAAACTTGACTTCTGACGTCCCCGGCTTCCCCGGCAAAACCGGAGCCTTAATTAGCGGCTTGGACCGTGCCACCGGCGACATCTACCTGCTGACCGACGCCGACACCTGCCCTCATCCCGGTTGGATTCGCCACCTGGTGTCCCATTTTTCCGATGACGTAGGATTGGTGGGCGGACCGGTACGAATCCGTGGTGCCGGACTCTGGGGGCGATTACAGACCTTGGATTGGGCGTACATGTTCGCTGCCGGTTCCGGAACCGCCGGTTGGGGAGTACCCCAAAGCGTATTCGGCAAAAACGCCGCCATCCGTGCCGCAGCCTACCGGGAAATCGGCACCTTACAGTCGATCCCCTTTTCCGTCACCGAAGACTTAGCGCTGTTGGCTGCTGTCCGCGACCGAACCTCATGGAAAATCCGCCTCCCCCTGGACAAATCGGTCATGATGGATGCCAAGCCGGTCGCCAACCTAAAAACCCTGTGGCAGCAACGGCGGCGCTGGTTGATGGGGGGAACTCAGGTGGGTGCAATTGGGCGTATCTTAATGATAATCACGCTGTTATTGTCAGTCATCATCTTGGCGGGGCTGTTGATCGACCCCGCCTGGGCGCTGGGGCTGTTCATCATCTTATGCCTGTTGGATGTCCCCCTGATGGCATCCGCATTGAGCCGCATCGGTCGCATGTCCTGGCTCATCTATTTGCCCCTGTATCGCATCGTATTCATCGTACTGTTCGTGGCGATTTCCGTCAGCTTCCTATTCAGCCGCGCCATCCATTGGAAAGGTTCCGTGCACCGGTAGTACTATGCCAATTCTCGGTCATTATTATATCACCAATCAATGCAACGCCAAATGCAGCTTCTGTGCCATTTGGCGGCAGCAGCCGGTAATGAAAGCCGACCCGGATGACGTACGCCGCAATCTCGTCCAACTGCGATCCTTGGGCGTGCGATTCGTGGACTTCACCGGTGGCGAACCCTTGCTGCACCCGCAATTACCCGATTTCCTCCGGTGGGCGAAATCTAATAGGCTCCGCACCACCGTCACCACCAATGGCATCCTATATCCCCGCATAGCCAAAGAAATCGCCGGCCTGGTGGATTTCCTGCATCTGTCTCTGGACTCCGCCGCCTCTGAACTCCACGACCGGCTGCGCGGTGTCCCCTG
>CBDVBD010000148.1:0-7969 GCA_965372135.1 uncultured bacterium
TACCGGTACACCTTCAACATCGCCGATGGTCCTAAATAATCCTTATCCGCCCAATAACTGGGACATGAGGTAGTACATGCCGCACACAGGATACAAAACGAGGCTTCCATAATCTTATGGTAATCCTCCGGCGACTGGTATCGTTCCTTGTCCGGCGGTGGTGTATCGTTAATTAGATACGGTTTGATGTCATGCAGCGTTTTATAAAACGGCTCCATATCCACCACTAAATCCTTAATTACCGGCAGTCCCCCGATCGGATCCACCACTACCGCTTTTCCTTTGACCGCGCTGACCTGTAGTTCGCACGCTAACGTATTAATCCCGTTGATCTTCATCGCGCAGGAACCGCAGATCCCATGCCGGCATGACCTGCGATAAGTCACGGTCCCGTCATGAAACCACTTGATTTCGTTCAGCGCATCCAGCACCGTCCATGCTGGCTGCACTTCGATTTTGTACGTCTGGTAATGGTAGCGTTTGTCCTTTTCCGGGTTAAACCGAAAAACCTTGAACGTCCGTTCCATGGTTTATCCTTCCTTTGCTGATAGTTGTGAAATTTGCACTGATGAGGTTCGAAAAACCGCACTAAGTCAAAAGTAGTATTCCAAGAAGACTTTTGAGTTTATCGGCTTAACGTTGTCCTTCCATCTGAATGATCATCCTACGGCGTTCAGCAAATGCTAATATATCATCGTAGGTTACTATCTCTATGTCTTTCATATCTGATAGGAGTGTTTGCCTATCATATTCATCTCTAAATTCTGATGTCCGACCAATAATAACAGCAAGATGAGGTTCGTAGATTTCCATTCCGACAAGTTTCTTAAGTGTTCGCCTATTGTTTGTATCTCTAAACCAATTCCGATATCTCATGAGTTGTGCGCGTGCTTCCATTACCGCCGCAGCGAATCGGTCTCGATTTAATTGTCGGCGGATTATTTGAGGCTTTGCTAGCTTCAGTTCTACAATTGCGGCCTTTTGCAAACGTACATCTGTAAGAATGAAATCTGGGATGAGCTGATGCGTGTTTGTGTCAAGATAAACATGAGGGTATCCGTCCCTATAGTCCCATCTTCTAAAGAAATGTGGATATTTCTCACAGAACTTCTGAAAATCTTTCTCGCGAGTTGTTGGACTATTGATTAGTTCTTCCAATTCTTCGATTTCATCTTGAGTAAATCCACCAAATTGATCCTTGAAGTGTGTCAATATTGCCCGTTGTGGAATATACATACCAGAATCAGACAACTGGACATAATCTTCCAATACACTTGTTACTCGAAACACAAGACGGTCATCGTCCAGACTCATTATAAACTGGAAGTCCTCCGCACCATCAAGCGATCGATTCAAAGCCTCTAAAAGGTTTTTGACTTTAGTTGATTCCGACAATGGAGTGTATTTATACTCTCCAAAGGCTTTTAATAACATTTGCACAGAATATGGTCTATCATAATAAGGAATCTCCGCCGTGGCAAAGGAAACATCCACTACTGCTTTGATGAAATGGTAGACACTCAAAGTCTTTCCTGTTCCAACCAACTCTACCGCTCTCTCAAAGACCTTCTTACTGCCAGGGACTCCCGAAAGCCTGATCCTCTCGATTGGTCTTGGCTTTAGTTGCCACCAATGAGCATGTTCTTCTTTAATTATGAGATGTCGTGTAATGATAGAGTTTAATTTGTAAAGGGCAAACAAGATTTCGGAATCGGTCAAATAATCGAAAGGTTGCATTTCAATTGCTCTGTAGATACGCTGGTCTAATTCTATATCAAATTCGTTGAGTTGTTGTATGAAGGAGCGTCTAGAATCGATTCGTTTACGTATCATAATCTTAGATCCTATAAAGAAATATGTTTGTCAAGAGCTTTCAGTCATTGTTCATCTTTGCATAAATTGTTTTCCATCGACCAAGCTTACCTGCTGCTATGAAGCGCCGAGGAATCGGAATGTGGCAATCTCATTCTCCTCTGTCATCCCGCACTTGATAGCTTGCCCTTCAGGGCGGGATCCAGAAACCTCCCTCCCGGTTCCATGGGGGGGACTCAAGGGGGGGCACTTGCTCACTTTCTAACTTTTTAACTTTCAAACTTCCCTTGGATTAATACTTCCGTACCATCGGCTGATAATCAGTAATCACCACCGGCTTTTCGAATGTGATCCTTAAGCCTTCCTCAGTCCGCCATGCCAATGTATGCTTCAGGAAATTCTCATCGTCCCGTTTCTGGTAATCAGTCCGGGAATGCCCGCCCCGGCTTTCGGTGCGCAGCAACGCTCCCTGCACCAGCACTTCCGCAAAATCCAGCAAATGCCCCATTTCGATCCCTTCGATCAAATCAGTATTGAACTGCATCCCGCGGTCATCGATGGTCACATTCTTGAACCGTTCCTGGCAATCTTTCACGCATTGAATCTGCTTTTCCAGGTCTGCCTGATTCCGGAACACACCGCAATGTTTCATCATGGTGTCCTGCAGCTCCCGGCGAATTGCAGCCACTTTGTCATTACCACCGGAACCTTGCATAAAGAATTCCACCTCTTTCTGCGAATCGCCATCGACGTCATCCGGCAAGTCTTTCCAGTCCAGGTTCTTAATGTCATTCAAAATACCGCGACCGGTAGCCAAACCGTGCAGCACCGCATCCAGCAGCGAATTTGTGCCTAACCGGTTCGCGCCGTGCACCGAGATACAAGCGCATTCCCCTGCGGCGTAGAATCCAGTCACCGGGGTATTCTGTGCATCCAACGTCACCTGCCCCTGCATGTTGCAAGGAATCCCACCCATGGAATAATGTGCGGTGGGCATAATCGGAATCGGCACCTCCGTGGGGTCCAAACCGGCGAAATTCATCGCCATATCGGTAATCTGCGGCAGCCGCTCCTTAATCAAATCCTTACCCAAATGAGACACATCCAAATGCACACACGGCTGTCCGTCAATCCCGCGACCGGCGTCGATTTCCGACTGTATCGCCCGCGCCACCAAATCCCGTGGTGCCAGTTCCATCAACGACGGTGCGTAGTTTTCCATAAACCGCTTGCCTTCGCTGTTCAACAAATGCCCGCCTTCACCGCGAGCCCCTTCCGTTACCAGCATCCCATGCGGGTACAATCCGGTGGGATGGAACTGCACGAATTCCATATCCTGCAGCGGCAGTCCCACGCGAAATACCAGTGCCAATCCGTCACCGGTATTGGCGTGTGCATTCGAGGTAATCTGAAACGCTCTGCCGTACCCGCCGGTGGCGAACATCACCGCCCGGGAATGGAAAGTATGCAACCCGCCGTTTGCGATATCCCACGCCACCAATCCCCGTATCGCATTATCCTTAGCGATAAGCTGAGTGGCGTAAAACTCGTTATAGAACCTGACACCATACTTCACACACTGCTCAAATAGCGTATGCAGAATCACGTGTCCGGTATAATCAGCGGCATAACACGCTCGAAGCGCCGCCTTTTCCCCATGGAACAAGGTATGTCCGCCGAATTTCCGCTGCGCAATTTTCCCGTCCTTGGTACGGCTGAACGGCACTCCCATGTGTTCCAGTTCGATCACCACTTCCGGCGCCGTCGTCACCATCTTGTAGATGGCGTCTTGATCGCCTAAATAGTCCGATCCCTTCACGGTATCGAACATATGAAATTCCCAATTATCTTCCGGATTTTCGTTCGCCAACGACGCCGCAATTCCCCCTTGAGCTGCTCCCGAATGCGAACGGGTGGGGAAGAGCTTGGTCACCACAGCCACATCCGCGACCTTGGATACTTCCAATGCCGCTCGTAGCCCTGCCAGCCCCGATCCCACTATCACCACGTCATGTCGATGAATCATTGCTATCCTCTCTATTTGAAGACAGTGTTAACCATTTTTCCTTTAATGTCCCAATATACTCATGGATGTCAGCATTTCCGGTGTCATCTTGAAATTGATAATCGTCATCCCGCCCATCAGGAGCAGTGATAACCCGATTATCCACACCGCCGACACCACTGCCAGCCGCCAAAACGGCTTGTGGATGTAGTCGTTGACGTTCATCAACACCCCCTGAACGCCGTGAAAAATCGCCGTTACCAAAAACAGCAGATCCACTGTCTTCCAAAAAGGATGTTGCAGCCGTTCCCACACGCTTTGAGCGCTGACTTCCCCCGCGTTCAAATAATGTAGGAACAGGAAATGCAGAAGCAGTGTTACAAACAGCACCACTCCTGTGATCCGTTGAAAAAACCATTCAAAGGCGCCCCCCGAGCCTATTCCAGGACTTCGCATGATTTATTTCCCTTATTAATTAAGTATTTTCTTGTCGCGTCATTCTTCGGTTCCCTTTGGAGTGCGGTAGCATCCCGTACTTGATACGGGATACCGCAGTAAGAATAACACCACAATTCATTGTGGTGAGAATGGGCATCTAATCCCATCATTAACCGCTTCAGCGGTTTATCTTTTCGGTTACGGCACCTGTATCAACCCGTCCGACATCCCATGTATCCCGTGTTGAATAAAGGGAATCGCGGCAAAAATGAAAATGATGATACCAACCACCGTGACAACCCAGAATATCTTCGCATGTATCGCGCTGCCACCGAAAAAATCAACCCAGATAATCCGGACTCCATTCATAGCGTGATAGATCACGAACACCAACAGTCCTAATTCCAGAAACCGGAACAGGGGACTGCCCAGAAATCCCATCACCTGGTTGAATGTTGACGGATTATGCAGGTTGGATGTCACGTTGATATGCAGCATTAGATACACCACCAACCCTAATCCGGTAATTCGGTGCAGCAGCCAGGCTGCCATACCGGTTTTCACTCGGTAACGCATGTACTCTCCTCCTTCTATCTATTTATTTCTACCTGTGTTCTTAATCGTCATTGCGAATCCGCATACTGGTGGATTTACGCTATCTGATATTCCGCCACCCCTTGTTCATACAAATTATTCCCATAACAATCCTGCGCCACCACCGCCGGAAAATCCTCCACTTCCAACCGCCGGATCGCTTCCGCCCCCAAATCTTCGTATGCCACCACTTCCGCCTTCTTGATCGACCGCGAAATCAACGCCGCCGCTCCCCCGATCGCCGCCATATACACTGCGCCGTGCTTCTTCATTGCCTCCACCACTTCGTCACTGCGAGCGCCCTTGCCAATCATTCCCGACAACCCGTGTGCGATCAACGTCGGCGAATAAGGATCCATCCGGTACGACGTGGTCGGTCCCGCCGAGCCGATTGGTTTCCCGGGACGCGTGGGCGTGGGACCCATAAAGTAAATCGTTTCTCCCTCTAAGGGAATTGGGAGCTCGCCGCCTTCATTAATGGTGTCCACTAACTTTTTGTGTGCCGCATCCCGCGCTGAATAGATCACGCCGGTAATCAGCACACTGTCTCCGGCTTTCAAATTCTTCACATCCTCCGGACTCAGCGGCGTAGTTATTCGTTTCGCTTCAGCCATCAATCCTCCATCATGTGTATATTATTATAGAATTACGCTTCCTATGTATTGTAGATTAACCTCTTGCGGGGATTTACTCTGCGTTCTGTTGTAGATCAGTCAATATTGAATCGAAAATATTATAAGACGCTTTATCATATAATACAAACAATATCTTACGAGGATAATGATTGTCAATTAAATGATCTCTAACTACCGTCATCATTATTTGAGCGCATTGATCGATGGGAAAGCCGCTGACTCCGGTTCCCAAGGCTGGGAAGGCTATTGTTTTCAATTGGTTAGCACCGGCAATTTTTAATGATGCTTTTGTCGAACTGACTAAAGACTCCTCGGTAGTCGGATGTCCAAACCCCATGGAAGCAGCATGAATCACAAATTGGGCGGGGAGGTCTCCAGCCCCTGTGAGTGCGGCTTCTCCGACTTTTATCGGTCCGTGCTTGTTGCATTGTTCCTGAATGGTGGGTCCGCCCTTGGTACGGATAGCGCCAGCCACTCCAGACCCTAATATCAGGTCGTTATTTGCAGCATTTACAATAGCATCGACCGGTTGATCAGTGATGTCCCCCTGGATGATTTCTATCTCACCATGACCGATTAGCACAATTTCCTCTTTTGGCCTGCGAGTGAATATTATGCATTATTAATTAATTGTTATTTAATATGTTATCGAGTGCTTTTTTCAGATTAAGGTAGCATTCGTGCAGACCTTGCGAGATCACTTTGGTATTTCCGAGCACCGGCATGAAGTTGGTGTCACCACTCCACCTTGGAACTACATGATAATGAAGATGATCGGTAATGCCAGCACCAGCGGTCCGACTTAAATTCATGCCGATATTGAAGCCATCGGGATTGATAGCCGGTTGCAATGCACGAATAGATAGGTTAATAAGTTGACTGATTTCAAGGAGTTCATTGTCATTGAGTTCGGTGATGTCTCCAATGTGACGATAGGGAACAACCATCAAGTGCCCGTTATTGTAAGGATATAAATTCATGATAATGAAAGCGTTATCACCACGATGGAGGAGAAAATATTTCTCATCCTCATCGGCTTCGATGCGCGTGCAGAAGATGCAGTCGTCATCGGAATTTTCCTTGAGATTGTGCGCTAAGTATTCCATGCGCCATGGTGCCCACAGGTGATCCATGTTACCTCTTGATTTGGATTAAGTTATAATGGGATAATTGCAATATAATCACGAAATATGCGATGGGAAATGTGCAATGGGTGCGTAGTAAGATACAAAAAAAATGGAAAAAAGCAACGGAAAAGAAAAAAATATGAAAAGAATTGTGAAAAAAGTGTCAAAGAAATGCGAAACGCATTACACGTAATTGAATTACAAAAGTGACAAGTAGTGTCTGAATTATGATGCATTATCAACCGGTATTTTTTCGAAAAAGTGAGGCGTTTAACTGGAATCGAGCACCTTTTTTTGTGGCGATTAATTTTTCGGGGAAGATTTTACAATTGTAACGCTTCCAATTCAGAACGAAATCCTGCCATCCATCCACCCCCACCCCCTAAAGGGCAGGCTACCCTCCCGACTGGATGGATGGCAGGTTGACACCAGTCTAAATTCAGGTGGTCGTATGAGAAGGTAAAACTTAGGATAAAAAGAGCAGTGATATTTTATTTTAATAATACCATTTTACGAGTTTGGGTGTAATTTGTGGATTCGAGTTTATAGAAGTAGATGCCGGATGGAGCGTCGGTTGCGTTCCAGGTAATAGTGTGACGTCCGGGTTGCTGCATGCCGTCAAAGAGCGTGGCTATTTTCTGTCCAAGGATGTTGTATATATCTATGTTAATCTGTGCGCTGATTGGTACTTCATAGTTGATGGCGGTTATTGGGTTGAAGGGATTAGGATACGCTGGACTCAGTGAGAACTCTGAAGGTACAGTTTGGGAAGGAACCTCTATACCAGAAGGCGGAATTCCATTCCCTTCCAGATAGACCATCACAAGTTCATCGTTGTTTTCGATGGTTAAATCATCTGTAAATGTCACACTGTCGTCCGGATTGAAATAGACCTCAACTTGGAGACTACAGCCCGGTGCGATCAGACTGTCATCCACTATCCAATCAGTTGAGAAAACATCAGGTTGACCGGTATGAATATCGTAGATAATCAAATCGTCAGTTCCGGTATTGAATATGGTGAGCGGGTGTGAACTTGTATCGTCAACAACGGTTTCGGGGAAGAAGAGGGAATCGACCGATACTTCAATCTGTGGTTCTGGGATTCCGAGGCGAATCAACCATACGTCATGCACACCGGTACCGTAGGAATCGGTAGATCCGGCAATGATAAATCCGCCATCGGTGGTCTGCTGCACGCTGTAGCCTTCATCAAAGCCGCTTCCTCCGAAGGTGCGGGTCCACTGATCATTGCCGAAGGAATCGGTCTTGATCAAACAGACATCATAATTGCCGGCGCCATAGGAATTAGTGTATCCGGCAATGATATATCCACCATCGGCGGTCTGCTGGACGCT
>CBDVBD010000149.1:0-7935 GCA_965372135.1 uncultured bacterium
AGCCGGCGTAATTCCTCCCCCTTCCAATTCACCGTCCACAAATCCGGTCCCCCCATATTGGACGAGGGAAACGCATAATATTCCCCATTGGGCGACTGGTCGTAATCCCAATAATATCCGCGGACATGAGTCACTGTCACCACCCGTCGATGAATATCCTTCCAATCAATCTGTACCGTGACCTCCTCTTCTTCATCATCATTTCCTTCTTCCCCGGTTTCCTCTGCCTCCTTGCCATTATCATCCTCATCTTCATCATCGAATTCACCGGATTGATATTTATCCCAATCTTCCTTAGTCAACCACAGGTACTTTATCAAATAATCCCCCTCATCAGTCCTCGATGCAAACGATATCCTCTTGCCGTCCTGGGTCCACAACGGACGCCAATCATCATTGGAATGCTTGGTCACGTTGATGACGTCCCCTCCATCCGACGGCACAATATATATATCTTCCCTATGTCCGTGTGTGGTACGGCTGAACGCAATCCACTTCCCATCAGGCGACCAATCCGCATGCAGGATCTGCGGTGTTTCCATTACCGCATTCTGGTTTCCGCCGTCCACATCCATGGTATAAAGAATCCGGCTGCCATAATCGTACATGATTTTCTTGCCATCCGGCGACAATCGAATATGTTTCTCCGTTTCAAAATCATCAGTAAGCTGCGTAACTTCTCTTTTTCTGGACTTACACAACTTTTCCTCATCCGCATCCGTGGATGTCACAGAAAAGATATCGTCATTCCCGTCCCGATCCGACACAAAAAACAACGTCTTGCCATCTTTACTCCAGCACAAATCCTTCTCCCGTGCCGGTGTCTCCGTTAAACGAATCGCTTCCTCCAATTCCCCGTCATCCACCGGTGCACAGTAGATCTCCCCCCGCACCACAAAAGCAAATTGCTCCTCATCTGAGGAATAGACAAATTCAGTAGCACGTTTGGTCATTGTCTGCCGGCGCAGGTTGTTCCACTTATCATCGCTTGGCGCTGTTATATCTACCGGTGCGGTTTCCCTGGTCCCCGTTTCAAAACTCCATATCCTGCCCTCCCGCTCGAAAACAATCTTGGTTCCATTAGCTGCAATCGATGGGAACCGCACCCAATCCCCATTGAAATTGGTCAATCTCGCCGGTTCTTCGCTGCCATCCATCATCATCGACCATAGATTGGTAGTGCTGTCTTTACGCTCCGAAATAAAGTAAATCGTGCGACCGTCCGGTGACCACATGGGCGCCATATCATTCCCTGAATATTTGGTCAATTTCCGGCTCTGCCCCCCGTCAATCGCCCTGATCCAGATATCACGACTGGCATAGCCCCGGTAATGTTTACGCCACCACGGTGTATATCCACGCTCCCACGCTAACCACTGTCCATCCGGCGACACCTTAGCATCCTCTGTCCGGTCGTAAGTCACCTTCCGAGGTAAAGTCCCATCAAGCCCTATCCAGTATAATACTTCAAACCGGGTATCCCTTGAACTTAAAAACAGAACATCCTTGGAATCCGGCATCCAACCCACCACCTGATCCCAGGCGGAATGCACCGTTAAACGGGTGGGTGTTCCACCCTCTACCGGCATTATATACACATCCCCACCACCGGTACGAGTTCCGGTATAAGCCACCCACTTCCCATCCGGTGAAAAATGCGGATAGGCATCGTAATCTTCGTGCACCGTCAACCGGTGAGCCTTACCCCCATCCGACGAAACCAACCAAATATCACCCATGTAGGAGAATGCAATAGCCGATGCATCCGGTGACAACACCGGCGTCCTGCCGCCAATCAACAAATCCGACGTCCCAAATACCAGTGTAGGTACAATCAAAATCGTCACAGACCAAAGAATCCAGTGCATGAATAAATCTCCTTGCTGTTATGAATGTAGTGATAAGCGACGAAAATTAATTAACGATACCAAGTATATACTAATTTAACACTTACTTGTATAATAATCCTGCAAAAACGGTATCAATTTCTCTCGTATCTGATCCCGAACATCCCGAAACGCAGCCAAAGCCTCTTCCTCAGGAAAATTGGTAGCATACACCGGATCGGGGAACGGTATGTGATGCATTGAAGTCGTCCGCGGAAACACCGGACAAAATTCTTTCGCATAATCACACACTGTCACCACCAAATCAAACGGCAGATCGAACACCGTGTCTATTGTCTTCGAAGTATGATGCGATATGTTAATCCCCAATTCCGCCAGAGCCTGCACTGCCCAAGGATTCACCCCGGAAGCTACCACTCCTGCTGACTCTGCTTCCCACATATCGTGCAAATCGTGATTCACCAACCCTTGCGCCATCTGGCTGCGGCACGAATTGCCGGTACATATTATCAGCACTCTTCGCAGCATTTATATCATGTCCAACAACTTATTTAATAACAACTAATAATATTATCAGTGACCAATCAGTCTCGATTCCTCGATCTTGCTTGCAGATTACATGCAGAATTTCACTCTAAGAATCCTTTAAACCGGATAAGTTATGCTGTTAAATGTAAACCTTTTCCCAAATAAAGTCAAGACTTTTTAATCAGCATCTCATGGGTATTTATTTAAAGCAAATGGTTCCAAATACCATATTTCAACACTCAAATCAATATCAGGATTGTACACTCATTTAATAATAGCAAAATAGACTGATAAAAGTTTCGTACTTTTTCACTTGATTTGCTGGAGTTTTTTCGATACATTTAATGGAATTATCCAATTTTCCCATTGTCACAGAGGTGCATTATATTATGGAAACTCATGAAAAAGCTTGGTTTTCGTACCTGCAAGTGTTTTTCCGATGGCGTAAATTCTACATTATCACACTCTTCGGAGTCTTCGTAGTAGCTTGCGTCGTAAGCCTCATTCTCCCAAAGACTTACCAAAGCACTGCTACCATCTTACCCCCACTATCATCCACCGGTTTCGAAGCTCTTGTCCCGCAAGAAATTAAGGGTCTTTTCGGTGCATTTTCCAGCGAAACCGCAGAAGCCAACGTATATATCGCTATCCTTAAAAGCCGAAATCTGCGGGAAAAAATGATCGAACAGTTCGATTTAGCAGAAGTTTACAAATTCAGTGATGACTACAAAATCGAAGAGCTATTGAACACTCTGGACAACCATATTGATGTCAGATTTGACGGCGAAAATCCTCTGGAAGTCACCGTTAGAGACCGTGAACCGGAACGAACGGCGGAAATGGTCAACTTCATGGTCAACGAATTGGACCAAATGTACCAATACATTAACAACCGTAGAGCATTTTTCAACCGTCAATTCCTTGAAAGGCGAGTCGAAGAAACTCGAACCACTTTAGAGTTGTACGAAGATTCTATGCGAATCTTCCAGGAACAACATAACCTGATTTCCCTCCCCGAACAAGCCGCAGCCACCATTGGAGTCACTGCAGACCTCATCGCTGAACTGATGGCGTTAGACATCCAAATACAAGTGTTAGAGAGCTCTGTTCAATCCGATCACCCCCAACTGAAAACCTTTCATGAAGAACGAAAAGGAATTCAAGACCAAATCGACCGCCTGACCAAATCTTCCCTTACTGATCCGGAGTCAGATCTCCCCCTGCCAGGACTCGATCAACTACCGGAATTGAGCATGAAATACCTTCGATTATTCCGTGAAGTGGAAATCCAAGGCAAGCTTTTAGAATTCCTGCTCCCCCAATACGAACAAGCACGCATTCAAGAAATACGGGATACACCCACGGTCACGGTACTTGACCATGGTCGGGTCCCCACCAAACGCATTAAACCCAAACGAAAAATCCTGGTGCTAATCACTATATTTCTTGCATTTATCGTCTGCACTGCATTTATCTTTGTGGTTGAATTTTTCCACAGAATCCGAAGAACCGATCAGAGCACATACCGAGGACTGGAAGACATGGCAAAAACCATTAGAAAAGAAATTCCCTTTATCAAGAACCCCAAACCTCGATACTAATAATAATAGAATGATACCATTACCTTGATATCTGTTGCTGTGTTCCAATTCTCATGAACTCTACACACCAAAATACTATCCGCAACCCGTACCAGCTTCCCATTCGCCTATCCCCGTTCCTGTGGATAGGATTAATCCTTTTTCAAGGGATCATATTCTGCATAGAACCAATATTTGCGGCTGCAATTCTGATATCAATCCTCTTTGCTGGGATATTTGTCCTTGCCGCCGTTTCCAATACCAGATGGGCTCTCGGAATCATTCTGGTTGTTGCCCTGATGGTCCCAATGAGAGCTTATATGTTGAAAATTGCGAGTTTTACAATCTTTGATTTCTGTTCGTTATTAATCTTAAGCTTATTATTCATTCTGTGGACTTTATCTGCTTATAAAGAAAAACCGATCATTAGCCCTACCCCCTTAGATAAATGGATGATAGCTTTAGCTGGCTTGGCAATATTTAATTGTATCTTTTCTAAAGATGTCAATTTCACGATTCATGCCTGGCAACACATTTTGATCCCGGGACCGCTGATTTTCTTCTTGGTGTACCACAACTTCACTAACGGTGAGCAAATTAGAAAAGTCTTTTTTATAATCCTTGTTATCATGGGGATTACTGGTGTATACCTTATTATAGAACATATGCTTAAATACAATATTGTCTATCACTACTTATTTTTGGGACACAATAAATTCTACCATCCTGGTGTCCTAACTTTTCGCTCATTGGGATTTTGTGGACAGATGAATATCACTGGTGTCACTATAACGATTGTCCTCCCTTTCTTCATCCTTGGGTTACAACAAGCTGCAACCTCAACAAAACGGTTCTTGTGGGGAATAGCATCATTAGTCTTAGCATTTGGAGCCGTTTCAACCTATTCGCGCGGTACACTTGTTGCACTGTTTATAGCCATTATTTTCATGTCTGTTCGTTCATGGAGATCTTTTTACCTTTCATTATTGGTACTAATTATCGTTTTTGCTATCGTCTTTAATGTAGGATTGTTTAATCAAATACTTTTTCGATTAGATCCTCGATTTCTAATGAATGATCCATCACTATGGCACAGAATACTTATGCATTATACATGCACAAATATATTCCTTGATCATCCTATAATTGGAGCAGGACTGTCATCTGCTTTTAAACTATATGTGCAATATAAACACCCTCTTGACACACTCGGATACGGGGTAGTTGACAATCAATTCTTGACTATTCTATACGGTACAGGTATTGTAGGAACGATCATAATTTTGGGTTTATTAATTAAAATACCAGTCTATATATATAGACACAATCGGAAAAACCAACCACTACTGATGAAATGGTTCAGAAGGACAGCATGCATTAGTATTTTGGCTTTCTTTATTAACAGCCTAACCGTCGATACCTTTGATTGGGTATATACAAACTTACCTTTTTGGTTCATTGTTGCTCTACTAATGCGACTTGTCACTTTGCCTAACACCGAAATCGCTAAATTCTTCCGCATTTACGGATACAGCGAAACCGCTCCGGAACTCCAACCTGTAAAAAAACCCCCGATAAATAACTTGGAGGGCTAACTTATCTCCTTTTGCTTGTCATCTAACCCGCTACCCTATCCCCATTACCTCAAATAACAGCTTCAAATCATCACAACCCTAAATGTCCCCTGGTATCATGGTTCAAATACCACCACTTCCGTCTGTTCCTGTAGAACAAATTCCCCATCCCGAAACATGTTGGCTGTGACAGTCGCAGTACCTTGTGAATCATTACAGGAATAATACACATAAGGATGAACTAGACCGGTGGGATCCGTTGCACTGGACGTGCCGATCGCTGTTATGTTACCAAAACTGGCATCAAATTCAATACTCATCCCTCCTACCTGTGAACTATCAGCTTCATACCCCACGATAGCATGAATGCTGGAAACCGTGCCGCTATTGGGAATTGAATCCGGATGAGCCGACAACAACAAATAGTAGCCATAACCCGGTGATGGATTCGAACTATCTTCGCAAGATATCAAATTATAACAGGTCAACAAACAAAGAAGTCCAACCACCAGAACACTTATGAACCGTTTCATGGATGCTCCTTATATCTTTGCAATTCTGGGATCCATGGCATCCCGTAAACCCTCACCAACTAAGTTTATAACCACAATCGTAAAGAAAATTGCCGCCCCCGGAAATGTGGTCAACCACCATCCTTCTGGGAGTAACTGCCGGGAGCTGGACAGGATCGATCCCCAACTGGCTTGATCCGGCGGAACCCCGAATCCTAAGAAGCTCAAGCCTGATTCCGTTAGAATCGCCCCAGCTATCCCAAATGTCACCGTCACGAACACCGGTGCCACTGCGTTGGGAAGCACATGCCGAAAGATAATCCGGAAATGGTGAAATCCTAACGCATGAGCCGCCTGCACGAAATCCACATTCTTCACCCGGAAAAATTCCCCCCGTACAAACCGCGCTACCCCCGTCCAACCGGTTACCCCAATCACTAACATGATAGTGTAAATACTGGGCGGCAAAAACGCCACAATGGTAATAATCAGGAAAAACGTGGGAAACGTCATCATCAGTTCAATCAACCGCGAAATCACAATATCTACCCATCCCCCGAAATACCCCGCCAACGACCCCAACACAATTCCGATAAACGTATAAATCGACACCGCAACAATCCCCACCGACAACGATATCCGAGTACCGTGGATCATCCTCGACAATATATCCCGACCGGTTTCATCGGTGCCCAACGGATGCACGGCTGACGGCGGGGTAATATGATACCGCAAATTATAATCATTGGGGGAATACTTCACCGGCGGAAATAAAATGAAATCCCCGTCACCCAGTGTCGCTGCAATATCCTTGAACTTCTTATTTTGGAATTTCTTGGGCCAATTCATAATCCCCATTCTGACCCCGTAATTCTGGATAATCGGGAATGATATCTTTCCGTTGTATCTGATTATCAACGGTCTATCATTCGCCAGAAAATCCGCGAAAATCGCTACAAAACCCAAAAACGCCACACAGTACATTCCGAACACCGCAAACTTGTTCTTCTTCAATTGGCGCCAGACAATGTGCCAATATCCCTGCTTCTTTTCCTTTCGAGCCGGTAATTCCGGCACTGCAGATTGTATTGAGCCGTTATCCTCCAATGTCCCTGATGAATGTTCTGTGTCCGACATAAAACTACCTTATCTAATCAAGTTTCAACGTGATGACAAAACAAAAAAATCATTACTGATATGATATCCTGGGATCAACCAAAGAATACGTAATGTCCGATAGCAATATTCCCAACAAACTCAGAAACGCTGAAATTGTGAAAATCGCCATAATCACCGGATAATCTCTGGCAAGAATCGATGTAAATCCCAAATATCCCATTCCGGGAATAGTGAAAATTGTTTCAATGATAAACGACCCTCCGATCATCCAAGGAAGCAAATACGACATCATTGTCACAATCGGAATCACCGAATTCCTGAATGCGTGTTTCATGATCACCGTCCGCTCACTCAAACCCTTGGCGCGCGCCGTAGTGATAAAATCCTGACGAATCGTTTCCAGCATCCCGGTACGCATCATACGCGACAGGAACGCAAACGAGCCGTAAGTGAAACACACTATCGGCAGTATCAAATGCCAAAGATGATCCAAAAATCGCTGTAAAAATGGCATATTTTCCCATCCGATGCTGTGTAATCCTGACACCGGGAACAGATCCCAGAAATCACCTCCGCACAAATAGACAATCATCATGGTCGCTACCCAAAAACTGGGCATGGAGTAAAGCATAAACAGCACAGTGGTAATCATCTTGTCCGAAACGGAATATTGATGGGTTGCTGAAAATACCCCGATGGGGATGGCGATCAAATACGCCAAAAACAACCCGGTCATGGTAATCCGAATCGACACCGGCACCCGTTCTTTCAATAT
>CBDVBD010000150.1:0-7933 GCA_965372135.1 uncultured bacterium
CCCGGTCATGGAGCTCCTGTCACTTTTCAGCAAGCATTCCTTCCGGGGCAGCACCAGGTGG
The DNA here is from genome assembly GCA_965372135.1 of uncultured bacterium. GTDB lineage: Bacteria > Electryoneota > RPQS01 > CBDVBD01 > CBDVBD01 > CBDVBD01. Next base: position 62 of record CBDVBD010000150.1, read on the forward strand.
GTATTTTCTTGGATACGGAAAACTGGGTGGACGAAACCGATGAACTCAACGGCTTTCTCGCATTCTTCGATGTAGATCATTTCCAGGTAACCCCGTCCCACGGCACCGTGCTTCCGGGAGTCCCCGGTACTGCGGAAGTTGAATTCGACGAAGGACTATTTTCTATTAGAATCCCCCCGGGAGCGATATCGGACAGTGCTGTGTTTGTGATTCAACGTGTGGATAGTATCTCGATCCTCAGCCAAGGTGGAATCGGCTTAGCACCCGGATTCAATATCGGTTATCAGGTGATATTCGGTGATTCCAGTACCACCTTGCGTCAAACAGAAGGAGATTCCGCCGTCATCAGCCTGCGCGGTGAGACCATCTCTCCGGCGCTCCCGGATTCATTGTCCGCCGTGTATCGAATACTTCCGCAACACGATTACTGGACCCGTGTTCCCAACGATTCACTTAATTTCATCACCCCACAAGTATTACGGGTGATGGGCGAACCCACCAGCCTTGGGACTTTCGCAGTATTAACGACCCAAGATAATTGTGGTATTGAGTGCGGTCCAAGGATCGAAATCAGTGTGGAAGGACAATTGTTCGGCAGCGGATCCTACGTGCCCACACGCCCCAAGATCACCGCTTTCCTGCAGGATTACAGCGGGATCGACCGCAGTCCTGGGAATTTCTGGGTGGCTTATGGGGATGTACTTTCCGCCGATACTACATTTAGAGGTCCCGATCACCCGGAATTGATCTGGACCGACACCCTGGATATCGGCGGGCAGATGGGTGTCACACTGTATCCTGAGGTATTTTCGGAAGGGAATTATTTCGTAGGATTCTTCGCAACCGACAACAACGGCAACCATACTTATAAAGACGAAGAATTTGTGGTGACTGGTCGATTTGATTTAATGTATGTGGGCAATTATCCGAATCCATTTCCCAATCGGACCCTATTTACTTATACCCTTACCGACCAGGCGGATGAACGGGTACGGATAAAAATCTATACTGTATCAGGACGACTGATTCGCACCCTATACGACCCACTGTCACACCCAATCAACTACCGGGAAATCCTCTGGGATGGTAAGGACGAAGAAGGCAACGTGGTGGCAAACGGGGTATATTTTGCCAAGCTCCGGGCGGTAAAGGGGGATCAAGTACTGGAAGAAACACTGAAAGTGGCGAAAATTCGATGAAGAAACTACGCATACCTCTAACCACAGTCATCCTGATCGCGATATTGGGGCTTTTGACGATCACAAGCCAGGGATGGGCTGAGCGGTATGCCGGCGAATTTCTGCAGATTGGGATCGGCGCCAGAGCGTTGGGTATGGGCGGTGCTTGTGTGGCGATAGCGGACGACCACAGCGCATTCTACTGGAATCCGGCTGGTACCGGCAACATCCAAACCATGCAGTTCAGCGGCATGTACCTGTCGCTATTTGACGGATTGGCAGCTTTACATAACATGGGATTTGCCCTGCCCATCACCGGCGCAGTGGTGTCGGTCAACTGGATTCGCTTGGCGGTGAATGACATTCCAGAATATCCCAATTATTTCGCGTTATCCTTGGAGCAGAGGCAGACAGTTATCCAAACCAACTTCGGCAGACCCATCAGCTATTTTAACGATCGTGAGGACGCTTATATCCTAACTTTTGCTAAAATGAGTAAATTCAATCTGGATTTGGGGTGGGCGCTGTTTGCCATTCCCTTGGAAATTCCGATGGGATTGAACTTTAAGATCATTCGCCACGTGCTGCACGAATCGGAAGCCACCGGGATCGGCGCAGACCTGGGCATGCAGATCAAACTGCCGCTTGACATAATGTTTGACCGTCGATGGATGGGAACCTTTGCTTGGGGATTCAACTATCAGGATTTTACCAAAACCGGTATCGATTGGGGCGGGGGGAATTCCGACGCCATCCCATCGAACTTCAAAAACGGTATTGCCTATATTCAGCCACTGCATTTCGCGCAGAGTACTATGATCTTTTGCTATGATGTGGATAACCGTTACGAACGAAAGGAACGAATGGGATTAGAGTACAATTACCAAGGCTGGCTGGGACTTCGGATCGGTCAAGTGGATGACGATTGGACTGCCGGCGCCGGTTTTGCATTTCCGATACCATTCCTGGACTGGAAGTTTCGCGTAGACTATGCCTACCAAGGACACGAATTGGGAACCTTTCACCGCATCAGCGCCACCTTGAGTGAACTGTAGTGAGGAGGAACCATGTGTTCCCAAGAGAAGTATTTCCTATGATACGCCGCATGATTCACAACGGATGGATTTTTCTTCGTAGTTGCTGGCGAATTGTGGCATTGCTGCCGATATTGGTATTATACAGCAGCTGCGGCGAGGATCTCACTCCGGAAGATACCACCCCGCCGGATCGACCGACCATCATTCCCAAATCCCCGGAAAACCAATTTATCCAGGAAGGGATTGATTCGGAACCGGGGAATTCGGATCAGGACTACCGGATCCGCATCGAATGGGAATGGAACGACGAATCCGATTTGTTGGGGTACTACATTTACCGGTGGGACGAACGGGACACCTTAGGATCTTTTGAGCAAATCCGTGATCAGCGTTTGGGAGTGGATTTACGCCGGGAAGATGATCCGGTGCCATACTATACCGATCAGGACCCGATCTTGCAGCCGGACCAGATCACCGGATTCAGCCACGGATTTTATTACTTCGTCCGTGCCTACGATATGGAAGGTAACGTCTCGGCAAATTCAGATACCGTGTACTACCGGCATTTAAAGAAAACAACCGCGCTGCGACATGATGGCACTCCTGCAGTAGAGTTTGCTTTGCTTTGGAATTTATATTCACAGGAATATTGGCACTACTTCTTCCTGAGGGTATATCCTCAAGGATTCCCCGACATACGGGTCTGGTCATATCGGGCAGATCTGCTGGTAGCGCCGTTTCGGGTTGACTTCAACGAAGACGGCACCGTCAATACGGATTTCCTGCGCACCTCGTCGGATTCCTTGATTGCCGGTACCTACACTTGGACAGTGGATGTGGTGGATGACTTCGACCCGCTACACCCCGCCGGGGCAGAGACTAAAGGAATTTTTACTGTAGCACCATAGAGAATTCTCTCACATTAGAATCCTTACCGGGAGGATCGATTTCGATGAAGAAACTTATCGGGGGTAACACTTTGAACCGCAGATGCGGATTTCACCGTATTCGCAGACAACGTTGGATTAGCTGGGTGGTATTCTTGCTGACGGTCATGATGACTTTCCCGCCCGGACTGATGGCACAATATTTAGGAACCCCAACATCCTCTCAACTCAGCAGAGCCGCGCAATACTACATCGGTGACGAAGGCGAGTTGTTGATTAAGGTGAACATCTGGGGTCGAGTCCGACAACCGGGACAGTATTTTGTACCTTCCAACACCGACCTGATCACCCTGATCAGCGTGGCGGGTGGTCCTGCGGTGAAATCACGGCTGGACAACGTGCGTGTAGTACGGAACACCGAAAGCGGATCGGAAATTATCATTGTCAATATCAAGAAATTCTTGAAAACCGGTAATCAGAGGCTGATTCCCCTTTTGGAACCCGAGGATACCGTAATCATGTCCGGAAGTATCTGGTACGTGGTCTCCAACATCGTAACCGTGGTAGCACAGTTGGCTGTAGTGGCGAATGTTTACTACTTCTTCTTCATCAGAGAAAATTAGCAAACACTCCTGTTTAATAGTATAATTATATGTCTTATGGCTGTAGAAAAATATTGCTAATTACATAATTTTCGACAGTATTGCTGATTTTTTTCTTGACAGGCAGGTAATTTTTTTGTATATATTGGTGTTATTCCAACCCTCACATAAAAAAACTTGGAACGGGAGGCTATTATGAGGGCTTTCAAATCCATAGTTCCAGTAATCATTTTTTTGCTTGGCGTCCTCACCGTACAGGGATATTCCACCCAGCTCAACGGTGGGCATACCTTATTGTACACCCAGAAAGCAAAACTTCTTAATCCTGGCGAGTTGAACTTGGTTCTGCACGCGCGAGGATACGCCAAACAGATCGCCGATAGCGGTTATACTATGTATAACGGCACTGGGGCGATTTCCGGTCATTTCGGTTTTTCCAAACTCCTGGAAATGGGAGTAACGGTGATCCTCTACCAGGATTTAAATCTCAGCCAGGAGAAACACAATGATGAAATCTACGACGAACAAATCCCGGATGATGTCATTCTGCGATTGAAGTTCGGTGGCTGGGGAATATCCACCGGTTCCTCGTCGGTACTCCGAACCACAATTGGATTGGACTACCGGTTGCGTACCGCATTGGTCCGGAACGACGTGTATCTGGAACCGTATTCCAGCGATGGATTGGAATTTGGGATTAATTTTATGTTTTCCTACTTAACCAATGCATTCTATCCCGATGAATCCCATCAGGTTCATTTCAACCTTGGATATCTGAATCATAACGATGCTGGAATTGGCAAGGGAATTTTCACCAGCGCCCAGCAACTCACCTACAGTTTGGCGTACGTTTACCCCACTCTGTTAATTGATTTTCACGGAGAAATCCACGGCGGCAATTTTATGGAGGATCCGCCAGTGGACGCATATAGCCGGGAAGATTACCTCTACTTTTCACCGGGAATCACCTACAAGCCGTTCTATGGATTCGGATTTCAAGTGGCTGTCGATTGGCTGATCATAGATAAGGAAAACACCACGGAAGGGTCCGTGATACCACCTGGGTATCCAGGGAACTATCCGCCGTGGCGGATAGCGGGGAACATAGTGCTGTCACCCACCACCGCATTCTTCGCCCAGCCAACCTTTGCAAAAGTATCCGAGGAAAGCAAATACCGAGAACGGCTGTTGGAAAAAGCTGGAATCGACCGCCGGGCGTTGTTTGAATGGATTACCGACGAAGATTTTGGCACTGAATACATCGATCTGGAATTGGAAAAAATCCGGCAGAAACGGAAAGAAGCAGAGGAAGAATTGGAGAAGTTAAAAGAGGAACTTGGACAATAAATTAGTTAATAATTATCCCCCCGGGAATCTCCGGGGGGATTTTTTTGCATTTTTTTGATTTTTTCCGGTCTGAACAGGCTATTGCACTTGATTATTATATCATTTTTTCTTACATTGTATGTTTGAACTTTCCCAAGTATTCGATGGGAAAAAGAATTGGTCGAGCATGAGCAATCGCTATCGTCATTTTCTTGGGTTTTTAGGCACTTCGTTACAAGTGCAACTAATTGAGAATCATCCGAAAACGGATAGGGGTTTTTAATGTCCAAAGGTAATTTCCCTCGTGATTACGGCAGGACGTTGGCGGTGCTTCCGGTGGATCAATGGACCGAAGAGACCGAGCGCAGAATTCAGGGAAAACCGGAAATCAGGGTTAACTTGTTAGAGGGATACGACAAAGTGGATTTCCGGGTCAACGGTACGTTTTCAATAATCGATTTGACCGGTGCACCCGTTTTTGAAAATATTAATTCGGACCTATTATGGCGGTCCCGGGTGGAGGAATCACAGGGTGGGCAGTTTATTTACAGCATCTTATTGACCGCGTTTCGGTACCAGGATCGCGCCATGGAACTGCTGCGCCACCTGGAATCCAAGGGGCATCACGGATATATCCGCCGTTTGGGGTATCCGGTGGATATCGACGGCAAGATTGTCAGCGATAACACCAAATACCGGGTATTGGTGGGGAATTTCTTGGCGGAAAAAGAGGCACTGAAAGCGCTCGCTGCCTTTACCGATGATTTCGCTCCCCGGGTGATCCGCGAGAAGATTCATCCATCACACGGGCAAATTGAAGTGTACGATGCGGAATACGACAACAGCTCTACTGTCAAGGACGGGTTTCGGATTATTCCTCATTCTGATGACGCCGTGATTACCCTGTACGAGGTTCGGGTGGGGACCGGATTCCATTATGAAAAGCAGGAAGACCGGCAGTACCGCGGGATAATGGAAATCCGGCTGGACAACGAAGGGTTAATGCAGGCGATCTCGGAAGTGCCGATTGATATTTACCTTAAGGGAGTGGTGTCGTCGGAAATACCAGCGGAATTCCCTAAGGAGGCATTGATGGCAAAAGCCATTGCCTCACGCAGCGAGGTGCTGGCGAAACTGGGTACCAAGCATTTAAACGACCCATTCGATTTGTGCGCCACGGTACACTGCCAGGTCTATACCGGCATCTCCAACGAAGACCCCCGCACCGACGAGGTCGTCGAAGCGACTTACGGCAAGGTGTTGTTGTACGAGGATAACATCTGCGATGCGGTCTACAGCCCGGTATGCGGGGGGTACACCGAAAACAAGGAGAATGTGTGGAATCCGCCTGCGGAAAACTACTTGGTTGGATTATACGACGGGGACGCTGAAGCATCCGACCAATTCGAGCTTGATTTGACCAAAGAAAAGGATGTAGTAAAATGGATTAAAGAGGGACCACCGGCTCACTGCAACCTGAAGGACAAGGACCTGTCATTCGCATCGGAATATCAACACCGCTATTTTCGTTGGATGGTGACCTATTCCCGCCAGGAACTGCAGGAAATCATCATGAAAAAGACTGGCGAGGACATCGGCACACTGTACGATATCATACCGCTACAACGCGGGGTATCCGGTCGTTTGATGGAAATTGAAATCCTGGGCAGCCGGAAGAACTTGAAGATCAAGAAGGAGTTAAACATCCGTCGAGCCCTGTCCGATACGGCACTGAACAGCGCTTGTTTCGTTGTCGATATGGAATTAGGGGAAATGGGCACGCCCATCACCATCACCTTCCAGGGTGCCGGATGGGGACACGGAGTCGGGATGTGCCAGTACGGGGCGGCAATCATGGCGGAAAACAACGCCTTGCACCAGGAAATCCTGTCGCATTACTACCCCGACACCACGATTGAAACTTTGTACCAGGTAGATAAATGAGGATCATAACACCGGAATAGGGTGTTATTGAAGCCCACTACAGCAACAATTCTTAGGAAGGAAAGATATTATGGGGCAGAGGGACGACATACAAATAACACTGCGTGAAATGAATACAAGGCTGGAACGGCTATGGAGCTGCCTTTGACATCGAAACCAAGCATAAGGAGGTAGAACAGCTCGAAGCCGAAACCGTAAAAGCTGGTTTCTGGGACGATTCCCGAACCGCCCAGGAAATCCTGAAGAAAATCACCAGGTTAAAGGAAAGTATTGATTCCTGGCAGCAGGTACGGGCTAAATTCGATGATTTAAATGTATTGGCGGAAATGGCGGCGGAAGAGGATGACTCGGAAGGTTGGGATGAAGTGGTGAAGGAATCCGCCGCTGTGAATAAAGTGCTGTCATCGTTGGAATTCCGAACCATGCTCAGCGGTGACGACGATCCTCGCGACGCCATATTCACCATCCATTCCGGCGCCGGGGGCACCGAAGCCAACGATTGGGCGCAGATGCTGCTCCGGATGTACCTGCGTTACTGCGAACGTGCCGGATTTCGGGTCACCGTACTGGATGAGCAGCCGGGCGATGCCGCCGGAATTAAATCCGTCACCGTGGAAGCCTGCGCTGATTATGCTTTCGGCTACTTGAAAGCGGAAGTGGGGGTACACCGCTTGGTTCGAATCTCACCCTTCGATTTCAATTCCCGCCGACACACCTCCTTTGCCAGTGTTTTCGTCTATCCCGAAGTGGAGGAGGATGAGGAGGTTGAGATCAATCCCAATGACCTGAGGATAGATACCTTCCGGGCATCGGGAGCAGGTGGTCAACATGTCAATAAGACCGACAGCGCCGTCCGCATCACCCATCTTCCCACCCACATCGTGGCAACCTGCCAATC
>CBDVBD010000151.1:0-7905 GCA_965372135.1 uncultured bacterium
TCATCAACGTCCCCGGGGATTACTCAACAATTCAAGCAGGGATTAATGCCAGCACAGAAGGGGATACTGTGCTGGTGCAGCCGGGGACGTATGTGGAAAATATTGTGTGGACGGCGGTGAACGGGATAAAACTGTTTAGCGCTGGAGATTCCAGTAATACCATTATCAACGGTTCACAATCTGGCAGCGTCATCAGATTTGGGGGCAACGGTAACTTTGACTCTACCACAGTTCTAAGGGGATTTAGAATTACTAATGGCGATGGTTATCCATCTGGTGGTGGCATTAATATGTATCAATCATCACCAATCATTGAAGAATGTATGGTCAGTGGAAACAAAGCTTTTGGCGGCGGTGGGATTAGCTGCACTTACGGAAGACCTATCATTAGATCGTGTACTATCTATCAGAATGAGGGTACGACTCTTGCGGGCGGGATTTTCTGTTCGCAATCAGGTCTGATCATCGATAGCTGTATCATCATTGAGAATCAGGGGGGCGGGATTCACTTCGCAGGCGGTCACCCTACGATCAAAAACTCCACCGTCAGTGGAAATTTTACTATTTTTTGGGGCTGCGGGATTTCATGCCATGAAACAAATCTGACAATCGAAAACTGCACCGTCATTGAGAATCAGGGAGTTATTGGGGGTGGGATTGTCTGCTCTTCATCTGCTCTTACTATGAGGGGGGTACTGGTTGAAGGTAATACCAGTAGATACTTTGGTGGCGGGATTACTTGCCACAATTCAAGCCCTTCAATCGAACATTGCACCATTGTTGGCAACACCGGGGATGAAGGGGATGGAATCTATGTCACTGATCACTCCTTGCCCATTATTTCGTACAGCAACATTTACCAGAACGGCATGGGTGTTTACAATGATGATACTACGCAAGTGCTTAACTGTCCCAATAATTGGTGGGGGGATGTTAGCGGTCCTTATCATCCCACTCTGAATCCAGGGGGGCTGGGGGATTCGGTGAACGCCGATGTCAATCCTTTGCCATTTTTGACAGAGCCGGATACGATAGCGCCACCAACTGCGGTTCCGAATCAGGATCTTGTTGTACCGGAAGGATTCACCTTGTCTCAGAATTATCCGAATCCGTTTAATACAGCCACGGTGCTAATGTACAGCATTCCGCAACCGGGGCGGACGACGTTGACCATTTGGAACATATTGGGGCGAAAAGTAGTCACATTATATAGAGGAATGCAAGTAGCGGGCACACACAAACTCACCTGGAACGCAACTGAGGTTTCATCGGGCATCTACTTCGCACATCTGCAATCGGGCAACCATACTAAAACAATTAAAATGGTTCTGCTGAAGTAAGAACTAAAACTCTGGGATGGTTTATGCGACGACTATTGAACTTTACATGGTCATTGAACTGTCGGATCATATTACTAGTTCTACTTTGGATTCTGATCCCAAATTTAGGTTTCAGTGATCTGAATGAATGGAGTTTGCTGGGGCCGGAAAATGAAATGATTAGAACACTTTGCATTCTTAGAGATCACCCTGAGATCATGGTCGCAGGGGCATGGTGGTATGGTGGAATCTTCAGGAGTACGGATGGCGGAGCCAGTTGGGATACGGTGGAGTGGCAAGGGGAGTGGGTATGGAAGATAATCCAAGCCCCAGGGGAAAGTCAGACTTTATATGCTGCAACGGACGACGGTCTTTACAGGTCTTACAACTTGGGAGCGACTTGGAACTTAGTAACGAGGTTCGGGCTTTACCCATGGAATTATGGATTCTCCGTTGCGGTAGATCCCCGTGATAGCCTGCATATTCTGTGGGGAACTGGGGGTCCAGAGGGAGGGTATTTATCTGCCAGTCACGATGGTGGTAGTAGCTGGGATGCGATTCTGTATGACACCATCGGAGGGATATCTTTCCATCCCCGTCATCCGGAAAGATGCTACCAATGGAACTTAACCTTGTGCCGACAGAGTTTAGATTCCGGGAACTCCTGGGACATCTGGCTATATCCTGAATTTGGTCCATTTTTTGATATTTTACCTTCACATGTCGGTAATCGAATTTGGATTTCCAGCGATAGTTTGAAGTGGACCGATAATTTTGGGGTGTCATGGTCAAGCGCTGGAGTGAGCGGATCGGGCAACCTTAACAATATCGTGGAAGGAGTTCCGGGGGATTCCGACATAGCGGTGGGAGCAATGGTGGGTGTGTACCTGATCCGGAATCCTTTGGGTGAATGGGAATTGTTGAACAACGGTGCTCCGGAGTTGGAGTGTTGGTTGTTGGGCGGGCGTTCGGATCCACCTACCTTTTTCGCGAGTTTCGTCTGGATCGGTGGGATATGGAGCTATACCATCCCGCAAGCAGCTATGCAAGATCCGGCGCTCTCCATAACGCTAAACTGCAGTGTCTTCCCCAATCCATTCGTCAACCGTCTGCAGCTTTCGGCGCCTCCGGGCAAATGGGATTTATCGATGTTTAACATTCTGGGTCAGCGGGTCATGCGCTGTCAATTAAATACTTCCCAGAACCATTTTGTTGCGACTCCTCATTTGAGACATCTTAGCTCAGGAACTTATTTCATTGTCATAGAACCGCAGTTACAAAAATCAAGAGGAATGAAACAAGTGTTTGTTGTTCAAAAGTGTAAGTAGAGGAGGATTAACCATGAGCTATCGAATTTGTTGCTTAACCATCGCTGCACTCCTGCTCCTGGTACAACTTGCAGCCTGCCAGTGGGAAAACGCCCAGTTAGACACCATAACGAACAACCAAGTGGATGACCATTACACCGACCATTCGTTTGTCATGAGTCCCGACGGCACTATCCACGCCACCTGGTTCGGTGATGACAACGGCGGATTCACCATTTACAAGTACCGTGCTCCCGGACAAGATTGGTCCCCCGAAGAATTTGTCATGCTGGGCACCGAGGATCAGGGACGCGCTACTTTGCCTAAAGATGTCCGTCCCGATTCTGCCTGGATGGTGGGGAAATATGGTGTGTCGATCAATTTTTATCAACGTCAGTTCGGGGGAGGATGGATTTATGAAACGGTCAATCCGTTCGAAGTGATGGCTGCCAGTGAGGACATGACAGCCGTGGTGGATTTTCAAGGCAGATGGCATGCTGCATTTGTGGGTGAATATTTGGGGGCGTATGATATTTATTACGGCTTGTACAACGGTCAGACCTGGGATTGGCAGGGATTGATGGCGCCGTTGGGAGATTTCGGCTCCGGCGCCGCACCGGACATGGTGGTGGATGATATGGGTATTGCTCATATTTTTTATCGCGGTATGGCTTGGAATTACGCAACATACCACCATTGGAACGATGATTTAGGTGGCACTAACTGGCAGTGGGAACCGGTGACGAACCCCAATGTGGACAACTACACCGCCAAAGCCATCTGGTCGCCAACCCATGGATTGTGTGTCGCGGTATCCGGCAATGAAGGTTTCGGTTTTCCCGGACACATTTACTATCACCGGCAGCCGCTGCCGAGTTCCACATGGCTACCTGCGGAACTGGTCACCGGAACTCACAGTGCCGCCAAAGGACAATTGGCACTGGATTCCAACGGTCGTCCGATGATCGTCTGGATGGAAACCAGCGGGAATTTCTACACCGGAAATATCTATTACGCCATCAGAAGCACACAGTGGGATAATTATGCGCTGTTCCAGAACAACATCAGCTATTACCCTCAGGTGCTGATGGACTCGCAGGATAATGGCTACTTACTTTTCAGCACTGATATCAGCCTTGAGGATGATGAAATTTACTTCTATGGACCGGAACCGCAGTCAAATGTACCATTGGTAAAATCAACACTTTTACCTGAAACGGCAATTTTGCATCCGGTTTATCCCAATCCAGCAAATGCTAGTTTTAATATTTCCTATGATTTAAATTCGGTGCAAGAGGTGCAATTAAATTTGTATGACGTTCTGGGACAAGTGGTTTGGGATTGCTATCCAGGATTTCAAGCCATCGGCAGCTATAACATCAATATTACCGATGACCAGATACCCAGCGGCACCTATTTCCTGGAATTGAACACCGGTAATTCTGCCGTAGTAAAGACCATTACCATCATCAAGTAATACAATTGTCGGGTTTCTGCTCCCGCTCAGGCGGGATTGGAACCCAACCTCCACGTATCATCAATCAACAGGAGGGAAAATGAGAACATGGATAGCTGTTTTCTCATTATTCATATTGGTAGTAACTTCTGGCTTAGCAGGCATGATAGTCTGCGACAATCAACCAAGGCAAATCTATTTAGTTGCAGTTCATCCAACTTTAGTTGGATTCGCAGGATTTTACTATAGTGAAGATTCCGGTGAAAATATTGAATTACGCGATTCGACCGGTGATCCAAATGATTACAGTTTCGGAGGGATATTAGCCGATGAGGCAGACAATGTATTGTATCGTGGCGATGGAACTATCTATATTGACCCAAGATTTTATGTCTCTTGGGACGGTGGATTCCATTGGGATCTAATAGATACTACTAGAACCGGGGCTATGGCGTCAGGGGTAATCTCGGGAGAGCTCTACAGAAGGATGTGGTTGTCTGACAGTTTGGAGAGAAGCAACGACTATGGTGTCAGCTACAATCCATGTACCTGCCTGGGCGGACCAGATTCATTGGGACCCCATTCCGCGGCACTGGGCATTGATTCTGGTGAGGTCTATGTTTTGGGAGATCAAGGGAAATTATATTACAGCCAAGACTATGCCGAGAGCTTCAGTTTCTTAGTTGATCTTAACCAAGCCTATGGAATACACTCACTTTCCTACCTATTTAATGGTCAGTTGCCTGGCGAAGTCTTTGTTTTTGAATATCAATATGGACCTATGTATCCGAAAATCTGGCGTGCGACCGGGTATGGCGCCACCGTGGAGATGATCGCAATCTTTAATGAGCTTCCATGGTGGTATTGTAGTTTAACAACAAGCCACGTGCCTGGAGAATTATATCTTCTCGCACAACTCCCAGAAATGGTTCCTGGCGGGACCATACACATTTATCACACTACAGATTATTTCCAGACCTATACTATGTATGAACATGTCGTTGAATGGGAAGGCGTAAATGACCCGCTCAGTATTGTGCCATCCAACATTGATCTGCATGTCTTTCCCAATCCGGCAAATGCCGCTTTCGGTATTTCGTATCAATTACCGTCGGTTCAACAGGTTAATTTTAAATTGTACAACACGTTGGGACATCAAGTGTGGCAACATGAAGCCGGCATCCAATCGCCGGGCAGCCATCTTTGGCATTACCACAACGAGCAGCTTCCCAGCGGCGCTTATTTCCTGGAATTGAACACTGGTAATTCTACCGTAGTAAAGACCATTACCATCATCAAGTAATACAATTGTCTGGTTTCTGCTCCCGATCAGGCGGGAATTTTTTTTAAGGCTTGATTCAGGTCGGCTATCAAGTCATCGATGTGTTCGCAGCCCACGGACAGTCGCACCAAGTCATCGGTGACGCCGGTTTCCAGGCGTTCTTCCAGGGGAACGGTGGCATGGGTCATGGAGGCGGGATGTTGAATCAGGGTATCGATACCTCCGAGTGACACCGCCAGTATCGCCAGCTTAACTTTGTTCATCAGCACTTTGCCCCCTTCCAGTCCCCCTTTGACGCCGAAACTGATTAGCGCACCGGGACCGTCCTGCTGTTTCTGAGCCAGTTCGTACTGGGGATGTGATGGCAATCCGGGATATTTCACCCATTCCACTTTGGGATGCTTTTCCAGGAATTCGGCTATCGCCATGGCGTTTTCCTGGGCGCGGGCTATCCGTAAGGGCAAGGTCTTTATTCCCCGCAGTACCAGCCAGGCTTGATGGGGATCGATGGTACCTCCGAATCGCCATAAAACAGGTTGTATCCGTTCGAAGTGAGTTGGATTGCTGGTAACAATAATACCCGCCACTACATCAGTATGCCCGTTCAGGAACTTGGTCATGCTGTGCACCACCACATCGGCGCCGAATTCAAACGGTCGCTGCAGAATCGGGCTCATAAAGGTGTTGTCCACCACTACCACGGCACCGTTTTCATCACCGATATCCACCGCACCTTTGATATCGGCAATCGCCATGGTGGGATTGGCAGGGGTCTCAAGATAAATCATTTTAGTATTGGGACGGATGGCGGCTCGAATATTATCTAAATTCGTGGTGTCCACATAGGAATACTCAATCCCGAACCGGGAGAAATCTTTTTCTACTACTACCCGGGATGGTCCGTATACCGCATCGGTGGAAATCATGTGATCGCCAGATTTGAGGAAAGTGGCGTACACGGTGGAAATCGCCGCCATTCCGGAGGCAGTCGCCAAGGCTCGGTATCCACCTTCCAAGGCGGTGACATTGTCTTCCAACGCTTTGGTGGTGGGATTGCCCATCCGGCTGTAGATATAGCCATGCCGCTTTCCGCTGAACAGTTCGGCTCCTTCATTCACATTGTGAAATGCAAAGGTGGAGGTCTGGAAAATCGGCATAGCCACCGATCCGTGTTCCGCTTCCAATGTCTGTCCGGCATGGATGGCTTTGGTATCGATATGATAATCCTGCTTCGATTTCACAATATCTCCCATGGGAAATGATCACCTTGGAGTAGTTGATTATTCCTTTTCTTAAAAAATAATTTATCTATAAATCATCATTAAATCAAGGGAAACCGATTTTTTCTCTATTGGATATAAGATTGCATCGGTGCAATGGAGTCAGTTTCTTTTTATTATAGTACAAGAATGGACAACCGCTTATTTAGACGCTATTCAGCAACAAAAAGAGGGTTATATGCGTGTGTATGATCTGAAAACGGGGATTATTTATGGATTGGTGCGATCCCGCCGCTTGAAAAGTTCCATGGGGATCAACCTCTCCCCCACTCGATTCAAACTGTGTTCTTTCAACTGTCAATACTGCCACTATGGATTTACCAAAGTGGTGACCGATAGCAGCGCCGGCTATGAAGACCATTTCCCCACCCCGCAGGATGTGGAATCGGCATTGACAGACGCGTTGAAATCCTTCCCGGAGACACCACTCTACATTACATTCAGCGGCAACGGGGAGCCGTCCATGCATCCCGATTTTCCGGAAATCGTGGATCGGGTCAATCGCATCCGTGATGCCCAGGCTCCATCGGTGAAGACCGCTATATTATCCAACTCCACCACTGCGCATGTACCGGAAATCCGTGATACCATTCTGAAGCTGGATGCGTCAATCATGAAATTGGACGCCGGCGATCCGGAAACGTTTCGAAAGGTGAACCGTCCGGCAAAAGGGGTTGATTTCAACCGCCTGACAGCGGCTTTAGCCATCATGCCGAATATCATCATCCAGACCTGTTTGTTATCCGGCTCCATCACCAATTCCGATGATCCACAAATCGATGTTTGGATCGAGCAAATATCGCGAATCCGCCCCAAGGAAGTACAAGTTTATACAGTAGATCGCCCTCCCGCTGACAGCGGATTGGTACCGGTTCCCATAGAACGAATGCAGGCTATTGTGGAACGTGCAACCGCTGAAACCGGAATTCCGGTGGTGCTTTACGGTCCCAGAGAGAACTAATCTGGATTTATTAACTGGATTATGCGTAGTTGGCTATACTCCATTCAACAGTTAGTGGAATAAACTTGAATTTTGTTGTTAAACCGCTGAAGCGGTTAGGGTGTGTGATAGTTCCCTCTTAACACCACAATGAATTGTGGTGCTATCACAACTCAGATGTTAGGTTATTTAGTTAAAAGCCATAAGCGGTTATGATTTATAAATTTATCCTTTTCGACACCACAATAAATTGTGGTGCTATTACACTACCCCCTCTTATATCCCCCCCGGGAATCCGCCAGTAGGCGGACAAGCCGGGGG
>CBDVBD010000152.1:0-7828 GCA_965372135.1 uncultured bacterium
CACCTCAATGATATATGAACTGTCCCGCCCGATTACCCTGATGTTCCGCTTGGGGTACCTGAACGAACCCTACAACACCTATCGTCCTGCCGGGATGGAGAATCAGGGACAGTTATTCGGTGGGTTTGGTCTGCAGTACCGGCCCACTCGGAACACGATATTCCAATTCGAGTTCCATCAAATACCGGCATCAAGCATTACCTACCAGAGCCCGTACAGCAATTCGGTACATCCCTGGGGGTACACCCGTTAGCAATGTAAACCTACAGGTTCCCGGGATGATCTTTACACACAACGAAAATCACACATGTGACCGAGGATTGTCTCGGTCATTTTTTTGAGGAATTATGGTTGCCAATCGATTCCATCTGCCCCAGAAAAAGCGACGGTCGTCCAGACCTTCCGGCGCTTCTGACTGGAAAATGAACTTGATTTTGATCCTGCTGGTAGTACAAACCTGTTTCCTGGGTTGGATCTGGTGGTCGGGAAGGCTGCCCGCTCCACCGGAAAAAACACAACAACCTGTCCAGGAAATCGCTGCGCAGCAGGAACCAGCCGCTATCACTGAGGAGGAAGTCACCCAGCCTCCGGTCACTCAGGATCAGCCTAAGGAAGAGACCCGCTCCTTTGCCGATGACCCTATCCGGATACAGATACTAAACGGCTGCGGGGTGCGCGGGATAGCCAGACGGTTTGCTGATTGCATGCGAAACAAGGGATACGACGTCCGGGAAACCGGGAATGCCGCCCGTTTCAACTATTCGACATCCCGTGTTATCTGCCGGGTGGATGATGCTTCCCTGGCGCGCCTGACTGCGAATGATTTAGGCGTTGCGGAGATTTCCGTTGATCCCGACCCCAAATTAGTTGACGTCGAAGTCACCATCATCCTGGGCAACGACCACAGCACCCTAAACTGCCGGTAAACACGACCGTCATTGCGAGGTATCCCGACACGTCGGGATGCCGTGGCAATCTCTTCTGTCATCCCGTCCGCCAACTGGCGGACTTGTGCGCCCTCTGGCGTAATCCGGGATACAGTTTCGTCATTGCGAATCCGGCAATTGCCGGATGTGGCAATCTCATTTAAATCCCCTTGATCCTGAATTTTCCTCCTAGGGGTAAATTGGAGGTGGATCATGAAAACAGTAAATTTGTTCGCCGTTACATCGCTCTTTGTCTTAATTATAGCTGTTGTACTGCACGCCCAACCTCCTGAAGTTGAGTGGGATATGACGTACTGGGGAGGAAGGGTGGTTATGGCCTATTCAGTACAACAGACCACAGATGGTGGATATATCTTCGCTGGAGTAAGGGCGATAACATATGATGATCCAGGTGACGTTATATTAGCGAAGACTAATAGTTTCGGAGTCCGAGCTTGGACTCGCTATCATGGAGGATCAAGCGATGAAGAGGCTCGATCTCTACAACTAACTTTGGATGGGGGATATATCCTTGCTGGGATGACTCGGTCATTTGGCGCTGGCGAGACTGATCTCTACCTTGTGAAGACCAATACTATCGGCGATACTATGTGGAATCGAACTTATGGTGGTCAAGAATCGGATTACGCTCGTTCCGTCCGGCTGACTGCGGACGGGGGATACATTATTGCAGGATATGCCAGGTTATTTGGTGCTAGTTTTTACGAATTCTATCTTGTTAAGACCGATAGCACAGGAGATACCCTTTGGACTCGTACTTATGGAGGTTCAAATCATCGATTGGCTTATGATGTCCAGCAAACCACCGACGGGGGATATATCATTGCGGGATGTAACCCTATTTTAGGTGCTATTGAACGAGACATTTTTTTAGTAAAGACTGACAGCACTGGGAGTTTGGTGTGGTCTCGCACATATGGGGGAAATGAACTTGACATGGCAACATCCGTCCAACAGACCACCGACGGGGGATATATTCTGGCGGGAATTACCGAATCGTTTGGTGCTGGTAATAGAGATATTTATGTTATAAAGACTGATAGCCAAGGCGATACACTGTGGACACAAACATATGGCGGATTAGACGACGAAGGTGGTGCATCCATACTGCAGACCGCAGATGGGGGGTATATCATTCGAGGAAACACATCATCATTTGGTGCAGTTCGATCAGACCTTTATTTAGTGAGGACAGACTATCAGGGCGATACGTTATGGACCCTTGTTTATGGAGGAACAGATCGTGAGGTAAGTTGTTCTATCCAGAACACAAATGACCACGGTTATATTATCGCTGGATATGTTTATGATAATTATGAGGAAAGCTATAGAGGTTGGCTGGTGAAAATCGGACCGGATACGTTTATATACCATCCTGAGATTCAGGTGTCGGATAGTCTGTTGAATTTTGAGGAAGTGATGGTTTTGGAGGATTCAAGTCTTGGATTGACAGTTTATAATATGGGTAATACGAACTTGGTTATCTATGATGTCACTACAAGTGATTCCATTTTTTTCACAAATTATGATCCTTCAGATAGTCTGATTTCGCCTGGAGATAGCTTGGTAATCACCGTGACATTTGCGCCTTGGGATACGCTGCACTACAACGAAATTCTGAGTATTGATAATAATGACGAGCTATTAGAAGTTGGTTTGGCTGGTATTGGTTTACCTCCTAATTCAGTTGCTTTGGTACCATCGTTAAAAATACCTACTAATTATGCATTGGATTCGATTTATCCAAATCCCTTCAACGCACAGGCGACTATTCGATATGATTTGCCTTTTCATGGAAGGGTACTAATAAATGTCTATGATGTGTTGGGGAGGAAGGCGTTAACGTTGGTGGATGAATTTATGAATGCCGGGAGATACCGCACGGTGTGGGATGCAGGCGATTTACCCTCTGGTATCTACTTCTGCCGAATGAATTCAGGTGATTTCGATCAAATTCAAAAAATACTACTTTTAAAATAAGGGTAATTACATACTTATATGACCTCAACCGAATTAGCGCATCACATCGCTGACATAGCCTTAGATAAAAAAGCCCTCAACGTAATAATCCTGGACTTACGGTCATTGGACGCTGTCACTGACTACTTCGTAGTGTGCGCCGGGGAAGTGGAACTGCAGGTCAAAGCCATCACAGACCACATCTATGATTCCCTATTAATGGAAAGGATTAAACCGTTCCATCGCGAGGGCTATCAGAACCTCCAGTGGGTATTGTTAGATTATATAGACGTGGTGGCACACGTTTTCCTGCCCGAACGCCGCCAATTCTATAGCTTGGAAACCCTGTGGATCGACGCTCCGGTGATAGAATTCAATGATAATGATCAACAATCGAACAATCGAACAATGGAACAGTGATGAAAAAAGCAGGAGATAAGGATAATCCGAAAGTTGAATTAATGGAAGTTGAGGACTATCTTGTTCTCCAAATTAAATCCGCCATTGAATCTGCGTACGGATACGGTTGCGAACCACACGTGGAGAAACCTCGCGACAGTTCCTGGGGTGACTTGTCAACCAGCACCGCTTTCGTAGTGGCAAAAAAAGTCGGTAAATCCCCTATGGAAGTGGCTGAGGTTATCCGTGACGCCACCTCCGATGAAAGCCTGTTCGATACCACCGAAATCGTCAACTGCCGCGTGAACTACACCATTGCCTCCGAACACCTCCGCCAAAAACTGACCCAAATCCTGAAGCAGGACACATCTTATGGCTCATCCGACATCGGTAAGGGACAAAAAATCCAAATCGAATTCGTCAGCGCCAATCCTACAGGACCCATGAATATTGTCAGCGCCCGAGCCGCCGCCGTCGGTGATAGCCTGATCCGTCTCTTTAGATCCCAGGGTTACGATGCAAAATCGGAATTTTACATTAACGATTCCGGACAACAAGTGGCTTTGCTAGGTTATTCCATGTTAGCCCGCATTAAGGAAATTCGCGGGGAGCCATTTGAGATTCCTGATCAGGGTTATCATGGTAAATATTTGATTTCTTTGGCACAGAAGGCTCTTGAAGAAACGCGTTTTATGAATTCTTCTGGAGAAGCGAAACAAGCTGGTTCTTTAGGTATGTGGGCGATAGGGGAAATAAATCGTCATCAGAAGGAAGTGCTGGGAAGATACCGTGTATATTTCGATGAATGGTTTCGGGAAAGTGACTTGAAAGTTCAAACTGAAGCAGTCCTGCACATTCTCAATAAACGAGGCGCTATTTATCAAAAAGATGGTGCAGAGTTTCTTGCTACTTCGCATTTCGGTGACACCGAAGATCGAGTTGTAAAGACCTCCGATGGTAGATATACCTATTTTCTCCCTGATATCGCATACCACAGAAACAAACGACGTCGAGGTTTTAAGCGAGTTATCGATATTTTGGGACCTGACCATCAAACCTTCCCTAACCGGATGAAAGCTGCAATGACCGCCTTGGGCTTTGACGATAAGTTTTTGGACGTGATTATCTTACAGCAAGTCAACCTCATCCGGGGTGGCGAAGTGGTAAAAATGTCTAAACGCTCCGGTGAAATGGTCACCATGGAGGAGCTGCTGAATGAGGTCAGTGTCGATGCCGCCCGCTTTTTCTTCTGCCAGCGTAAAAATTCTGCGCACTTGGATTTTGACCTCGATCTGGCGATGAAACGCACCGAAGACAACCCGGTATATTACGTCCAATATGCCCATGCCCGCATTTCCAGCATCTTCCGAAAATCACCTCATAAATTAGACAAGAAATTCGATTTCAGCTTATTACAAGAGCCGGAAGAAATCGACTTAGCGAAAAAACTGCGGGAATTTCCCCGGCTGCTGGATCACTGTGTCGATAGCCTGGAACCCCATCCCTTGACCGGTTATCTGCAGGAAGTCGCCGCCGCCTATCATCGATTCTACCATAACCACCGCGTAATCTCCGACAACGAACCGCTGTCGAAAATGCGTTTGAATCTATGTCGCGCCACCCAAATCGTTATCCGAAATGGTCTGACATTGTTAGGCATCGACGCCCCGGAAAGCATGTAATTCAAAGGACAAATAGATTGACACAACAAACTGACCGGCTGCTGGTGGTGGGATCAGTGGCTTTAGATACAATCGAAACCCCAGCCGGTAAACGCGATGACGTTCCCGGCGGATCGGCTCTTTTTTGCAGCCATGCCGCATCCTTGTACGTACCGGTACATCTGATCGCTGTTGTCGGCGATGATTTCCCCCAACAGCAATTGCAATTGTTACAAAATAAAGGCGTTAACCTGAGCGGTATGCAGCAAGTTCCCGGGAAAACCTTTCGTTGGTCGGGAAGATACCACCAGGACTGGATCGGACGGGATACCCTGGACACACAACTGAACGTATTCGCAGATTTCCAGCCTGTAATCCCGGACGAGTCAAAAGATTGCGAAGTAGTTTTCCTGGCGAACATCCAGCCCCAACTCCAGTTGGATGTACTCAACGCCATGAACCGCCCTCGTCTGGTCGCTCTGGATACCATGAATTTCTGGATCGAGGGTGATCTGCCCAAACTGAAAGAAGTCCTGCAGCGTGTGGACCTGCTGATCATCAATGATGAAGAAGCCCGGCAGCTATCCGGTAAACATTCCTTGCTGAAAGCTGCCGAAGACATTTTGACCATGGGTCCCAGCGCTCTTATTATTAAAAAAGGCGAACACGGCTGTATT
The DNA here is from genome assembly GCA_965372135.1 of uncultured bacterium. Classification (GTDB taxonomy): domain Bacteria; phylum Electryoneota; class RPQS01; order CBDVBD01; family CBDVBD01; genus CBDVBD01. The sequence goes on from CBDVBD010000152.1 coordinate 5,644, forward strand.
GCTATCACCAGTGAATCCATGCACTTGGCACCGGCTTATTTGTTGGATGATATCGTCGATCCCACCGGCGCCGGCGATACCTTCGCAGCCGGTGTGATGGCGGTACTCACCGCCCATCGTGATTTCTCGATAGACACTCTTCGTGCTGCCGTGATCCAAGGCACCATCCTGGCATCGTTCTGCGTGCAAGGATTCGGTCCGGAACGACTAATCAACCTGACCACCCAAGAAGTCAAGCAACGGCTCGACCAGTACCTGGAATGGACCGGAATTGGGGAGATCCCCGCATGTTAGAAGCCTCCTGCTGGAAAGACGACCACATTGAAATGGTGGACCAGACCCAGCTTCCTCACCAAGTGACTATCCTGACCGTCGACAAATTGGAGGACTTGGAAGAAGCCATCCGCTCCTTGAGAGTCCGAGGAGCCCCCGCCATCGGGATCGCTGCTGGATACGGGGTAGTGCTTGGGATTAAAAACCTGGTTGCATCAAACAACTTAAGTGCAACTGCCGTTGAAGAAATATTCCAACGCCTGGCAGCCACCCGACCCACCGCGGTGAACCTCTTCTGGGCGTTGGAACGCATGAGAAATGTGGTAGATGGTATGGGCATAGACAATGGGCAGCAATTAGTGGAAACCCTGCTATCCGAAGCGATATCGATCCACAACGAAGACAAGGAACTGTGTAAAAACATCGGTCGGCATGGCGCGGAAATCCTACCGGAAGGTGGTATCCTGACCCACTGCCACGCCGGTGCGCTTGCCACCGGTGGCATCGGTACCGCGTTGGGGATCATCCGTACCGCCCATGAAATGGGGAAATCGATACACGTGTATGCCGACGAAACCCGACCCCTGCTGCAAGGTGCTAGGCTCACCGCCTGGGAACTCGACCAACTGGGAATCCCGGTAACCTTAATCTGCGATAACATGGCGGCATCATTGATGGCGGCGGGAAAAATCCAAGCAGTGGTGGTAGGCGCTGACCGTATTGCCGCCAATGGCGACACCGCCAATAAAATCGGCACCTATTCGGTCGCAGTATCAGCCCATCACCATCACATCCCATTTATCGTTGCCGCGCCGTCCAGCACTATAGACCAAAACGCCAAAAGCGGCAGCGATATTCCTATCGAGGAGAGAAATCCCCAGGAAGTTCGCGGCTTCCGCGATACTCAATGGGCACCTGAAAACGTGTCTGTATATAATCCTGCCTTCGATGTGACCCCTGCAGAACTCATCACGTACATCGTCACCGAGACCGGTGCGCATCGATCACCCTACAATTTCATTGTCCCAACGGACTTAAGCAAATCAAATTCTGCTTGACTGATGGGGTAAAATTTTGTATATTACCTTGTTAAGGAAAAATCTACCAAGAAACTTCAATCACCAAACGACCAAACTAAGCTTTCAAAACCGCAAATCTTGTCATAATCGGAGGAGAACATGGGCTCCATAACCAAAATCACCATCTGCTGCGCATTGATATTAGTCGTCCTCATTTCGGGATGTAAAAATCCCCTGGTAGTGTCGGCCTACATCTATCTGGTCCAACAAAGCAACCCGGACAAAGCTAAGGAAGTACTCGATAAAGCTTTGGAACAAAATCCCAATGACCCTGAAGCGCATTACGTGATGGGCATGGTACATTTAGCTAAATTCCAATATGTCGATATGGTTGCTTCTTTCAAACGTTCCTTGGAACTTTCCAGCAAATTCAAAACCAGTATAGACACTATCCTTTTCAATCAATGGCGTGGTTTCTATACAAATGCTTTAGTGAAATTCGATTCATTAGACTACGATGCCACGCTGGAAAATTTGGGTACTGCGGTGATGATATTCCCAAACAGGTACGAGACATATTACCTGATCGGAATGACTTATGAAAGTATCGACTCCATGGAAGCAGCCGCAGAAAACTATCAAAAAGCTATCGAAAAAAACACCGACGAAAAAAACCTGAACCTCTATTACAACCTGGCAAATACCCTGTTCCGGCTGGAAAAATGGGATGAAAGCCTTAACTATTCTCAGATCGTTTCCGATGAAGCCACCGCTGATATAATTGCTGCTGATTTACTTATTGCCGATTTACTTCCTAAAGATTCGCTTGTTGCAGATTCACTTGCTGCCGTTACTGCAACACTTAAAGAATTACAGATGGATGCGGTGAAAAT
>CBDVBD010000153.1:0-7784 GCA_965372135.1 uncultured bacterium
CGTTGAAAACAGCTAAGGTCACGTGTCCGGCTTCCTACACATCGTAAGTAATAGTATTGTTCGGGTTGAAGGGGTTCGGGAAGTTCTGATGCAGCTTGTACTCATCAACCATCACGCCCATGGCGCCTTCACCAGGTGTTGCGCTGACGGTGATGTCATGCATGGTGGCAAGACCGTTAATATCAACGTCTTCTAACTGGTAGTAGTAGGTCACGCCATTCACCAGGTTACGGTCAATGAAGCTGTAGTTGGTTTCATTGGCGGTGTTACCTGCAGCTTCCACCGTGGTGATCCGGGCATATTCGCCTTCCTCGGAAGTGGAACGGTACAGGGCGAAATGATCGTTGTTGGTTTCGGAAGCGGTACTCCAAGTCAGGCGAGCCGCTTCATCCATACCAACCGCTTCGAACGAGGTCAGCTCCACAGGCAGCCTGTAATCATCGGTACCGTATTCGATAACCATCCCGGCATAAAGCGATCGTGGTGCGCCATTATACAAGTACTCAACTCCACAACCATTGCTTTCTGATTCAATCCCGAGGGTACTACCTATCATGTCGAAATTGGGATCGAAGTTCTGATACTGCACCTTGATGTTGCCGTTCTGCTTCATGATGACCTGGGCGGTCATAGTAAGAGTATCAGTAACAACACCAGGGTAATTTTGGAACTTCTCAAAAGTCACCACCATCGACGGATGTCCGTCCACAACCATGTTCTCGTAAATGATCAAACCAGGAAGGTCACCCGGATCCAAGTCATCCCAGAACCAGGCAATCATTTCTGAAGGACCATCAGCGTTCGGGATTGTGCTGTTGCTCAAATCACTATAGGTCTCAGTGGACAGCGAAATCCATCCATTGGAGCTGATGTAGAAATTCCAATAGGTGCCGCCGTAGAACGGGAATGGAAATCCCATCGGGATAGCACCACTCACAACGTCATCACCCAACAACAACGTGTCATCATCCACCATTACCCAGTTGTACGCGGGTTGTGAATTACACACACCCGATGTATCCGGCTCGTTGTTTGCAAATGCATACCAGTTGCAAATACCCCAACCGCATACATCCGGTGGAGGTGGCGGAGGAGCCGCATTAACGATGGTCAGATCGAATGCAGGAATACAGGTCGGTGTAGGCCAGGTATCAACCATGATGTAATAGGTTCCAGGATTCAAAACCACACCGGTCATAGCCCAGGGACCACTGCTGCCGGTAGCCTGTGCAATACAGCTCAAATCCGGTGGACAGTTGTCATCGATACAGACACCAATATATGTGGAGGTAGAAGTTACCGTAATGTCCACTGTAACTGGACTAGTAACATTCACCTCATAAAGAACGTCTTCGCCGCCATCGTAGGAACCCAAACAGGTGCCACTGTAATCATCAAGCATACCGCACGTGGTCTGCATAACGTCTACATAAGGCATAGCAGCCGGCAGAGTAACCTGGAACGGGTTCAGGCAATTAGTGCCGGGAGGCGGAGGCGGATAGCTCACTAAGATTTCGTAGTTACCGCAATCGCCATAATAACCGTCCACTACGATGAAGTAAGTATTACCACCTATCATGTTCAGTCCCGTGAGTTCTGAAACATAACCTGGACACCAGTCATCATTACAGGCCAATGTATCGGATGTGCTGGAATCATAGACATACAGCTTTGTGTCATAGTTTGTACCAGATAAACACAAAGTGATATCCACCACCTCATTCACCGCCGGAGAGTATGAATACACCACATCCGGCGATAAGGATCCCGTATAGGGACACGCGTAATCGTAGTCATTGACGTTGTCGCACGTGTAACCGGTGTCGGTGTAAGGAAGTGTAGAAATTACTACAGCAGTAGCATATGTTTCACCGCCTTCATCCAAACCTGGATCTGTTGGTGTACCTAAAGCCAGATCCCATAGAGCCTCATCATATAGACCCTGCATCTTCATCTCATCGATCTGCTTCTCCAACAGCTCGTCCATTGTAGCAGCAAACACCGCTCCGGCGAACACCAACAACAAAGTCACAATCAATAATTTGCGCATTTTTCCTCCTTCGTTACGCTTCTTTTCATTCATTTAACATCTTTTAAAATCGTTCTATTTAGCTTGTTTTTATGACTTAATGGGTCAGTATTGTTATCTATGATAAATATAACAACCCGATTTAAGATAAAGATACCACATTTATTTGATAAAGTCAAGTATAAATTTCAAATCTATGAATTTTTTTGCGTAATTCTTTTCTGTCACTATTTTTTGTTATTTCAGTACTTACCACAATTGGTCTTCAGCAGATTAAATTTTCTTCACCAAACCTGTCTCCCCTACTTGCCGATTATATAACGTGATATATGTGAAGCTGCTGTACAATAAAGTAACCAAATGCCCCACCTAATTAATCTGATGGATTTCCGCTGTCATATCGCATATGTTATAGTTATCCCCATAGAGCAAGCAATTCATCCCGCCGGAAACCGAAAAAGCACAACAAGAAAAAGTCCCCGTTTTGGGGACTTTCTATAATGACAACCATGTATTGTGTTTAACGCAAAAGAATCACTTTCTGAATGTGCGACTGCTGTCCGTATTTCAGGTTGATAAAGTACAATCCACTGCTAACCGGCAGACCCTGAAAATCCATTCCCGACCAGAAAGTAGAAAAATTTCCGGCAGTCTGCCCCTGCCACAAAGTAATCACCTGCTGCCCTAAGATGTTGAACACCGCCAATTCTGACATTTGATTACCGGAAGGGATGGTAAAATTAATCCTAACCGTGCTGTTAAACGGATTCGGATAGGCAGGCAGCAACGAAAAATCATCAGGAACAGCAGAAGTCACCGATCCATCATCCACCGCAACCATCGACGATTGAATCGTAACATCATCCAAAAACCACCCCAATCCCTCCACCCCGCCGTCGGAACCGAACCGGAATCGGACCTTGGTAAACCCTGCCGCATACGGTAGATTCACTGTGACTAACATCCAATCGTGTTCCCCGGAAAAACACGGAGTATAGGCGGGAAACGACCCGTTATTCCCTGCGGAATAAGGGTATCCCCCCACCGGCTGAACCAATGTCCACCCATCGCCGGTATTGACTTCCACTATCCCGCCGTCGTACCCGATTTCCGCATCCATCTTATGAAAAAAAGTCAGGGTGGACGCTTCGCCAATCGGAAACAACGGAAATTCCAAAGCACCATCCGCCATGGCAGGATAATCCCCTTCCTCGGTATCCCCAAATTTCTCACTTCCTGCACCGTTATAGGCATACTGCGTACTCCAATGCCAAGCATCCTGATAGCTGTCAGTGACCGCATAATGCCTCACTGCCGGATCCTCCGATTCAAACGAAAACAATCCTTCATATCCAACGCTCATCGGCAGTGCGACGACTCCCTGATTGATCTCACAAGTATCGACCTTAAACTTCAACCGCAATATCAACGCATCCTGTTCCGGATGGGTACTCTCCACAGCAATCTGGAAGGGGGAATCGGCATAGCAGTTGGAATCCGGTGCCAGGTTCTGGTAGCTCACTTGATTGGTCTGAATAACCGCCGATCCCGACAACAATTCCATTTCCGCCGTCATATTACGTACCGTCTCACCCCCGGCATTATGCACCAATAAATCCAACTCCACCGTTTCCCCTGGATCCACCCATCCGTTACCGTTGCCCTGGATTTCGCTGACCACATATTCCATGCACTCCGGAACCGGTGCCGAAATCGGTAAATCGAACACATCGTACCAGGTGTGCCCGGCATTATCCATCAAAGTCATGTTGATCGTTGCCACATGGTTATCCGGAGTCTGCGGCATCGCGCGAACTACATATCCTTCAAATATAGCACTACCCTCAACCGGTATATATGGCACCGCTCCTATATTGGTAAAGAAATCCAAATAGGCGTCACTGGAATTCAACACCAAAGTAACATTCTCGCAAGCGGTGGACATGGGATTTTCCACCTCCACCGACAGTTCGATCTTTTCCCCGGCGTCGAAAATACCGTCATTATCGCCCCGGGAAACCCCAGAACTGTCATCATCGATTGAGTGACCCACATAACGCAACGCTAACGGCACCCGCAATGTGGGATCCCCTAAATGAGTCATCCCGTAAAACCACGACCTGGACCACATCTGGTGCCCCGGGATATTCCCATTCAGGTTCATCCAGTACATCAAAGCTTCACCAAAGGTACCATCATTCCCTAAAACAGGATAATAATCTTCAAAATACAGCATGGCGCCGGTCTTGGTGGAACCAACCACTCCCAACCCATAGCTGTCGCTGAACACATACCATCCCCCCATATAATCATCTTCCACATACCTGCAGTTGGAGCAGGCGAACAGGTTATAGAAGAACGCACTGGGATCGCCATATTGAATTTGGAAATTATAGACATATCCCCAATTGGAACCGTTGTTCTGCCGAAACGAATGGACAAACGGTGACGACTGCGTTGCCACCTGGATAAACACATATCCTGAATCCAACCGATCTAAGTAGCCCTGTGCGGTAGTCTGGTTGATGTCATTAACCGTAATCACTCTGCCGATTGCCTCACTTAACGCACTACCCCAGGAATATGCGCTGCCCTGCCAATCGTCATCGATGTAATTTAATGCCAAGGTTCGCTGGATGAGTGTTTCCTCTCTATAGGCGTGATTTTTGGCAAAATAGTTGGAGAAACTAACGATTCCCGATTGGCTAAGTTCCGCCGCTCGAAGCTGCCCGACCCAGATTTCCGCATCGGTATCACCATCGTGCACATCGTAAATCCCATCCCCGTCATCATCCTCCCAATTACCATCCATGTCCATATAAAACAAATCACAAGGAAAATCTACCATATAGGGATTATCCGGAATGCTGTCATCGTTGAAATCTTCGTACAACTCAAACCATGGCACCGGCAAATCCCCCACCAGCACCGCACCGGCAATCGAATCAGCCTCCCACCAAGCATACAAGCTGTCCTTCAATTCCTCCGGCGTCCCCCCACCCCACTCTATCAATAGTACATCAAAGTCATCCGCAGTTAAATCAGCAACATAGGTATTCAGCGCACCGGAAATCCCAGGATATAAGGTCTCCTCAACTATCACCACCATCGGAATTTCCGTATCTGTCATCGGTTGAAAATACCCTAATCGCCGAACCCTGACCGGTTCAATTGGATGCGATTGCATGTATTCCTGATAGCGCATCGGTACCCGCCCTTGAGGATCCACCCAACGGGTAACCTGAATATCCTTATAATCCACCGGCGCAGCCACACTTAAAGCAACTGCAACAATTACAATAAATAAACAAATTTCTGTGTTTCTCATCAGCGACCTCGTATCCCTGAATTCCGAATTACTAAATACCATTTACCGTGTGCTTAATTTAGCTATACGTATGAACCCAATAGCTTTTGCAGCGCTTCCATGACCAAATCGACACTGTGCGCTTTCTTTTCAGGAATTCCGCCCAATGCCTGAATGACGTTTTCTCTGTCTAATTGTCTTATATCATCGACACTATTCCCCTTAACAAGGGTAGTTAAGACAGAACATGCCGCAATGGTTCCCGAGCATCCGCGTACCTTATATTTGATGTCTTCAACCACACCATCATTTACCAGCATAAACATTCGAACCCGGTCAAAGCATCCTTCGCCTTGATACTGTACTTCCGCTTTCGAGGTGGGATTTTCGATAACACCTAAATTCTGCGGCGATTGAAAATGCGCCATATATTGTTGGGAGTACATTGTTGTCTCTATTGCAATTATATGTAATTTCAGTCGTTATTATTGTCGAATTGGGTAAGCACCGACCGAGCTGTTTCCACAAACCGCACCATCACTTGTTTCACACATTTCATTTCCCGCATGGTATCCGCCACTTCGCTCATGATGTTACCGGCGTAGGATTCATCCGTGCTCTCCAAGGACAACTCCACAAACACTTTACCGTCATCCACCTGCACATCCTTAAGCATTGAACTCACGATCGACTCCCCATTCTGGGGATTGATCACTTTCTCCAACTGGTGGCGGATGGTCTTGGGAGATAATTCCACCGTTTCCGGTTTCACCAATCCCTGCTTGATTTCCCAGTCTTTAATTGCGGCTTTCAAGCCGTTGATCGCCAGAATTGCGCAGTGCATTTTCACCGCCGGTAGCCCGTCCAATTCGTCGATAATCGCTTTCCCTTTCATCGCTTTGATCTGGTCGATTGTTTTACCCTTTGCCAGAACCGTGGCAATGGATGCGGTGGCGATGTTGGATGCGCAGCCGTACGATTTAAATTTTATATCTTCGATCACCCGGGTTTCGGAGTTGATTTTTAGCGAAAAGGTGATCATATCGCCGCATGCTGGACTGCCTTCGGTAGCTATGGCATCGGCATCTATCAGTTCGCCTACATTTTGTGGGTTTGCAAAGTGTTCAAGTACTTTCTGGCTGTATTGTATTGCCATTTTTGGTCCTTATCGTATGATATTTTTATCCTTGTGTTCAAAAATCCTCATCGCCCGCCACGAATGCAGACATAGCCCGTAGTGTTTCCACCACCTGCTGGGTATGTTCCACCGTGGTGTCGATTTCTTCCTGGGTGGTAAACCGCGATAAACTGAACCGAATCGACCCGTGTGATTCTTCATGTTTCAATCCGATAGCCGTCAACACCGGACTGGGTTCCAGCGTCTTTGAAGAGCATGCCGACCCGGATGACACCGCAATTCCCCGCAGGTTCAAGTGCATCAAAATCGCTTCCCCTTCGATAAAGTGGAACAACACATCCACATTATTGCACAACCGTTGATCGCCGGTGGGACCGTTCAATTTGGTATTTGGGATGATCAGTAACTGGTCAATCAAGTTATCCCGAAGTTCCTGCATCTTAACACGTTGTTCAGCCGCATCCTGCGACACCAATTCCACCGCTTTCCCGAAGCCCACAATGGCTGGCACATTTTCCGTACCGGGACGCAGATTCCTTTCCTGAAAAGCCCCTTCCATCAAGCGTTTGATCCGCACACCTTTTCTAATGTACAGCCCACCAACACCTTTCGGTCCATGTAGCTTATGGGAATTCAACGACACCATATCCACCGGCAGGCTGCTTACGTCTAACGGTTCCTTACAAAAGCTCTGCGCTACGTCGGTATGAAACCACACATCGTGCTCCCGGCAGATCCCCCCGATGGTTTCGATATCCTGCAGAGTCCCAATCTCGTGATTGGCGTGCACGATACTAACCAACACCGTATCCGGGCGAATCAACTTCTTCAACTGATCGATATCTATTAATCCAACACCGTCCACCGGCAAGATGTCCAATTCCCAGCCGTCATCAGCCAGCCGGTTCATCACATTGATTACCGAGGAATGTTCCACCGCCGAGGTGACTATATGTTTCCCACGCTTGGTACGGGCTCGGACAGCCCCGATTATCGCTAAGTTGTTGGATTCGGTGGCGCCGCTGGTAAAAATGATCTCGTCCGGCTTAGCGCCCAACGCCCCGGCAATGATTTCCCGGCTGTGGTTGATGCTGTTTTCCGCTTCCAATCCTAACCCGTGTAGTGACGCCGGATTTCCGTATTCTTCCTGGAAGTAGGGCATCATCGCCTCCAACACTTCCGGAAGCATCCTGGTAGTATCGTTATTATCTAAATAAATGATTTCCGGTTTCATATTTGGAATTTTGTATTTTGAATTTGTTTAGAATTTCGTGCTTCGAATTTCGGACTTGCCTGCTGCAAGCAGGTTT
>CBDVBD010000154.1:0-7584 GCA_965372135.1 uncultured bacterium
AACATCATTATCATCTACGGAATTTGCGCACCTGACTGCAAATTAGGAGGGTTAGGTGGCTAATATTCTGTCAGAACCTGTCCGTTTGCTTCTGGTCATCTCAAACCTATCGCGTGCCGGATCGCAGCGTCAATTATTGACCTTTGCCAAGCATATAGATCCAACCAAATTTCACCGGCAAGTTTGCACATTTTCACCAAAGGGAGATTTAGAATCCGAGTTTGACCAAGCCGGGATCACCGTTAGACGGATCACGAAAAAATCCAACTTAGATCTTAGGATATTCTTTCGATTTGCCGCACTGTGCCGGGAGCAACGCATCGAAATAATCTACAGTTACTTGAGCTTCGACACACTGGTGGCGCGAATCGGGGGAAGGTTGGCGGGTGTTCCGGTGATTATTTCTTCGGAACGCAATGCAAATTTACGATTGACATGGATCAAAGAATTTTTCGATCGAGTGACCCGTGGAATTTCTGATTTGATCATTTCTAATTCCCATGCCGGTAGGCGATATTTGATAACTAAAAAGAAAATCCCGAAAAACAAGACCGCCGTGATAACCAATGGATTGGATCCCATAAGGTTACATACTGACAAAAATCCAGGGGATGTGCGCTGTCATTTCTCTATTCCTGCAGACGCGGTTTTAGTGGGGATGGTAGCCCAACACAGGAATGAAAAGAACTTTGAATTGTTTTTCAACGTGGCAGACATTATCACTGATCGGTATCCAGAGGTTTGGTTTCTTCAAGTGGGACAAGCGGCGCCAACTTTCGAAAAATATGAAATCTGGATTAAAGAACGTCACCGGCAGCTAACACATAATTCTCGGGTGATCTTGGGGGATAGCTTTGGCGATATGGGAGCGTTGTATCGCGATTTGGACATATTACTGCTGACCTCGGATTACGAAGGATTTTCCAATGTTTTGATGGAGGGAATGGCTTCCGGTTTACCGGCAGTCGTCACCGATGCTGGCGACAATGCGGAAATGATTGACAATCAGGGTGGGTTTTTGGTGCCGATAAAGGAAGTGGAGCCGATGGTGCAGGCGTTGTCTGCATTGATAACCGACCGTGAACGTAGTCGTAGAATGGGAGAATACAATCAGGCTAAAGCGGAAACGTTGTTCTCAGTAGAACGTCTGGCATCGGAAACAGAAAAAATCATCCTAAAACTGTATCATTCTAAGGTGCAGAGCAGGTAACTGGAAAGTAATTTAACATTAAGGGAATGAGCTTAAAATAGATCATCTGCAACAGAAAAATTAGATATCATGGATACGTATACAACTCTCAAAGGAAATTTCGAAAAACATACCGCTAAGGTAGGAATTATCGGCATGGGTTATGTGGGGTTGCCTATGGCGCAACTGTCTGCCGGTCAGGGGTTTTCGGTGATTGGTATTGATACCGACAGCGATAAGGTGGCTATGATTAATCAAGGGGAAAGTTATATTCAGGATGTGTCTTCGGAAGATATTCGCCAATTGGTGGAGGATAAGAAACTATGGGCGAGTGATGATTATTCTCTGCTGAAGGATGTGTCTGTAGCGATTATCACCGTGCCTACCCCATTAAACAAAACCGGTGATCCGGATATAAGCTATATTCTGAATGCCATCGATTCCATCTATCCTTACCTACACGCTGGAATGCTGATTGTGTTGGAAAGCACCACCTATCCCGGCACTACGAAGGAGTTGTTTGAGCCGAAATTGCAGGATGCGGGCTTTACGGTTGGCAAAGACGTGTTTGTGGCATTTAGTCCGGAACGGATCGATCCCGGGAACAAGGAATATGTGGCGAAAAACACACCAAAAGTGGTAGGCGGAATCACCAAACAGTGTACCGAATTGGCTTGTGCGTTTTACCGGGAAATTGTGGATACGGTAGTGCCGGTGTCGTCCAGTACCGAAGCGGAGATGGTCAAACTCTATGAGAACAGTTTTCGTGCCATCAATATCGGACTGGTAAACGAGTTGGCGATTATCTGCAACTTGTTGAAGGTGGATGTGTGGGAAATTATCAAGGCGGCGAGTACCAAACCATTCGGGTTTATGCCGTTTTATCCCGGTCCGGGACTGGGGGGGCATTGTATACCAGTGGATCCCAATTACCTTTCCTGGAAGATGCGCACCTTGAAATACCGAACGCGATTCATCGAATTAGCCACGGAAGTGAATACGCAGATGCCGGAATGGACGGTTACCCGTGCCATGGAATTACTGAATGAACAGGGAAAACCTTTGAAGGGATCGAAAATCATGCTTTTGGGGATCGCCTATAAACAGGATATTAATGACACAAGGGAATCACCGGCACTGGATGTGTACAGTCTGATTACCCGTCATGGCGGGGTTGTGTCCTACCATGATCCCTACTGTCCTCAGGCAACGATTGAACAGCAGACGGTGTCATCGACACCATTGACGGCTACCATGTTGGAACAACAGGATTTGGTGATTATCCTCACCGGACACAGCAATGTGGATTACTCTATTGTTTTAGAACATGCCGATTTGGTGTTCGACACCAGGAATGTAACCCGGAATCTTGCCGACAGCGGAAAAGCACGAGTGGAATTCCTTTAGGATGTTAGTTATTGAATAATAGAAGGTTAGCACAGATTTCGATGTCTAATCAAATTCCAAAAATATCGGGTCCAATCTTAGTCACCGGCTGCGCCGGTTTTATCGGATTTCATCTCGCCAAACGATTATTAGAAAATGGGATCGAGGTGCATGGAATCGATAATGTCAATGATTATTACGATGTATCGTTGAAAGAAGCACGGCTGGATATCTTAAAGGAATTTGATACATTCCTTTTTCGGAAACAGGATTTGAGGGATTACGGTGCGCTGGAAGAGGTATTTAATCAGGAACGGTTTCCGATTGTGGCGCATTTAGCTGCACAGGCAGGGGTTCGGTATTCGCTGGTCAATCCGCAAGCGTATTTGGATTCCAATTTAGTAGCGTTTTTCAATGTGTTGGAGATGACCCGCCAACATGAAGTATCTCACCTGGTGTATGCGTCATCCAGTTCGGTATATGGACTGAACACCACCATGCCGTTTTCCGTGCATCACAATGTGGATCATCCAATTTCGCTGTATGCCGCAAGCAAGAAATCCAACGAGTTGATGGCACATTCCTATTCGCATATTTTCGGACTGCCAACTACGGGGTTGAGGTTCTTTTCTGTGTACGGTCCCTGGGGTAGACCGGACATGGCGTTATTTCTGTTTAGCAGAGCGATTTATATCGGGGAACCGTTGAAGCTATTCAATCATGGCAAGATGCAGCGGGATTTTACTTATATCGATGATATTATCGATGGGATAATGGGAGTGCTTCCGCGGATACCAATCCCGGATGAGAATTGGCAGGGTGATAACCCAGACCCAGGAAGCAGTCCTGCGCCGTTTCGGGTGTACAATATCGGGGGCGGCAGAACCGTTGAGCTAACACGTTTCCTGGAGTTGATCGAACAGGAAATTGGGAAGCCGGCGATTGTGGAAATGACTCCGATGCAGCCGGGCGATGTGCAGGCAAGTTTTGCGGATATCTCGGATTTAGCTGAGGAAACCGGATATCAACCGAAGGTGTCGGTGGAGGAAGGGATCAAGCGGTTTGTCCAATGGTTTTTGGATTATTATGGTTCCGGGCGTCCGATTCCGAAAATGTAGGATCGGCGACTTTAGCGTTAAGACAATTTGATTTCACTTAGGTTTATTCACAATATCTGGTAGGAAATTGGAGTCAGAATGGCGATCTTAGTCACCGGTGGCGCAGGATACATCGGGAGTGTGGTGGCGGCGGACTTGGTGTCTGAGGAGTACGATACAATTGTAGTGGACAACCTGGCGGAAGGACACCGTGCGGCGGTGGATCCCAACGCTGAATTCCACCAGGGTGATTACGGGGATACGGAGCTGTTGGAGCGGCTGTTTTCTAAACACAAAATAGACTGTGTGATACATTTCGCTGCGGAAACGTTGGTTGAGCTATCCATGCGGGAACCGGTGCGATTTTTTAATACTAATGTGGTCAAAGGATTGCACTTGCTGGAAGCTATGCGCAAGCACGGGTGCAGGCGTATGATATTTTCATCCACGGCAGCGGCTTTCGGGGAACCGGAAACGGTGCCGATTACGGAAGACCACCCCAAGAATCCGATTAATTCCTACGGTGAATCTAAATTGATGTTCGAACGGATTTTGGAATGGTATCACCGTTCCTACGGTTTTAAGTATAATGCATTCAGGTATTTCAATGCGGCAGGAGCCCATCGGGGGCTGGGGGAAGATCACGCCAATGAGACACATTTGATACCTTTGGTGTTGTTTACGGCGATGGGGAAACGGGACCGGATTCGGGTGTTCGGGGATGATTATCCCACTAAGGACGGCAGTTGTGTTCGGGATTATGTGCATGTGGCGGATTTATCGCAGGCGCATCGGTTAGCGCTCAAGAATTTGGATACCAATCCGGCTCGCAGTTATAATTTGGGCAACAGTGAGGGCGATACCGTACTGGAGGTGGTCGAAACCGCCAAGAAGGTAACCGGTAAGGACATTCCCATGACGATCGAAGGACGGCGGGCAGGCGATCCTGCCGTATTGGTGGCGTCGTCGGATCGGGCTCGCCGAGAATTAGGCTGGGAACCGGAATTTCCGGATCTGGAATCCATCATCGGAACAGCTTGGGAATGGCATCAGGCGCATCCCAATGGATATGAGGAAGGCTAAGGGTGGCAAGGAAAGTACTGGTGACAGGCGGTGCCGGATTCATCGGATCCCATCTGACGGAAGCGTTGGTGCAGCGGGGGGATGATGTGGTGGTGGCTGACAACCTTGCAACCGGGCGGCTGGATAATCTAAAATCCGTTCAGGATCGGATTCGGTTCATCGAAGTGGATGTATCGGACCCGAAAGCTTGCCGGCAGGCGGTTGAGGGATGCGAAGTGGTGTTTCACCACGCCGCGATTCCATCGGTGCAGCGTTCTTTGGATGATCCTTTAGAAAGTCACGCTTCAGGCACCACCGCAACCGCTAATATCCTGTGGGCGGCAAGCAAAGCAGGGGTTCGTCGTGTAATTTTCGCTGCATCGGCAGCGGCATACGGTCTATGTGAGACTTTGCCTCAGCATGAGTCGATACTTCCGGATTCACTGAGCCCCTATGCAGCAACCAAAGTGGCTGGGGAATATTACTTGCGGGCATTTGCCGTCGGGTTGGGTCTGGACACTGTGTCGCTGAGATATTTCAACGTATTCGGACCCAGGCAGGACCCCAACAGCCCTTATTCCGCGGTGATTGCGCGGTTCATTGACCGCATGCGTGCCGGAGAAACACCCATTATCTATGGTGATGGAAATCAAACCCGGGATTTTATTTATATTGATGACGTGGTGCAAGTTAATTTGTTAGCAGCGGATATTATTACGCCGCTGCAAGGGGAAGTGCTGAATGTCGGCTGTGGGCAGAGTATTTCCATCAATCAACTGGTGCAGGAAATCAACCAGGTTCTAAAAACTGATTTAGAGCCAATTTATCAAGAACCAAGAACCGGGGAAGTCCGACATTCTCAAGCAGATATATCCAAGATTCAAGGATTGCTTGGATTTGAACCGAAAGTATCATTGAAAGCAGGATTGGAAAAGCTGATCGCGGCAACGCAAGCAGGGGGATAGCTTTGTTTACAAAGACGTTAACTTTTTCGGCTTACCGGCTGATATAGTATAGGGATGACAGAGTTGGGGCTTCGTGTCATTTCCCCAGTTACCGAGACACACGAGGTACTCCATGCACGTCTTGATTACAGGTGGAGCTGGATTTATTGGATCGCATTGTTCGGATGCGTTGATTGCTAATGGGCATCTAGTGCGCATCCTCGATAGCCTGGAAAAGCCAGTACATTTGAAAGGCAAGCCCGATTACCTTCCTGACGTTGTGGAATTCATCCTCGGTGACGTTCGCGACAAGGATACGCTTACCAAGGCAATGACCGGTGTGGATCACATAATCCATTTGGCGGCATATCAGGATTACCTGCCGGATTTCTCGAAATTTTTCCACGTCAATGTAGTATCCACCGCGCTGATTTTCGAGATAATCCTGGAGCAGAAGCTGGATATCGGACGTGTGGTGGTGGCATCCTCACAGGCGGTGATGGGGGAAGGCAGGTACAAATGCCAGGAACACGGCGATGTCTATCCCGATATTCGACCGTTGCAGCAGCTTCAGGATGGGGATTGGGAAGTGAAGTGTCCCGAATGCCACGGGATTTTGAAGCATGTGCTATCCGATGAATCGGTGGTTAATCCACAAAATCAATACGCCATGTCCAAGTACGGTCAGGAGATGATTACCATCAATTTGGGCAGGCGGTATCAGATCCCTTCGGTGGCACTGAGGTATTCGATTGTGCAGGGACCCCGGCAGTCATTCTACAATGCCTACAGCGGAGCCTGCCGGATATTCAACCTGAATTTGTTTTTTAAGCGGGCTCCGATTTTGTATGAGGATGGGGGGCAAATCCGGGATTATGTCAACATTCAGGATGTGGTGCGGGCAATATTGTTGGTATTAGAGGATCCCAGAGCCTGTTATGAAGTATACAATGTAGGCGGCGGGAAGGGCTATACCGTTGAGGAATTTGCCCGGATCGTGATCGAAGCTTATGATAAGGATATCGAACCACTAATCCCCGGGGAGTTTCGGTTTGGGGATACCCGGCATATTTTTTCGGATATTTCCAAGCTTAAAGCGCTGGGATGGGAACCGAAAGTGCCGATTGAAGTCAGCGAGCGGGATTATATCGAATACTTGAAACAGCAGACCGACATCGACGATATTATGGATTACGCCCGGCGTAAGATGAAGGAATTAAAGGTAGTACAGGCTGTGACGGGTAAATGAAGGCGTTTCTTTTAACCGCGGGATTGGGCACTCGATTACGCCCATTGACCGATAACACTCCGAAATGCCTGCTGCCGATTGCCGGGCGACCGTTGATTGACTACTGGTTTGACCTGTTCGATAAGTACGGCATCGATGAAGTGCTGGTCAATATGCATCATCTGCCGGAACAGACGGAAGGATACTTAAAAAATAAAGACTTCCCGGGGGAGATTCGCCTATACTACGAACCGGTACTATTGGGAAGTGCGGGGACGATACGGGCGAATCGGAATTTTGTGGCTGACGAAGAGCTGTTCTTCGTATTCTATGGGGATAATTTAGCGAATATTCAGATTGACCGGTGGTTGGAATTTCATCGAGGACATGACGGTGATCTGTCTTTGCTGCTATACCGCACCGATAAGCCGCATTTGAAGGGGGTCGTGGAATTGAACGATCGGGGCAAGGTGCTGTCCTTTGAAGAAAAACCGGCACACCCTCGATCTGATTTAGCCAGTGCCGGGATGTATTTGGCATCACCTAAGATTTTCGATGTCTTTCCCGATTGCGATCCGCCGATTGACATGGCATTTCACGTACTCCCGAAATTGATCGGGCGCATGTGGGGCATGCACTGTGATTATTTGATAATAGATATTGGGACGTCGGAAGATT
>CBDVBD010000155.1:0-7583 GCA_965372135.1 uncultured bacterium
CTTCAGAGACAAGAATTCTATGACGCTCCAGGTCACCTCTTACAAATTCTAATTCAGCCAAAGCAGTTACATATGCGGCCTCCACCTCACCTACAGTGGGGGACTCAATTACGCAGAGTGGATCCCCCTCAGAGACGCGGTCGCCAACATCAACAAAAATTTCCTTGATGCGTCCTTCTACAAGACTGCCGACAAATCCTTCACCTTGTGGGTGTGGCATGACCGTCCCAGGCAACTCCAAAGTTGACGAGAGCATACGTGGCTTCAACGTTTCCACCACGATACCAGCCTCTTTAAGGGCTTGGGGCAAAATGTGGATTCCCTCTTCGCCTTCATGTTCGTCAGCTTCTTCTTCGTGCCCGTGTTTATCAATTGTCTGGCTGGTCTTAGCCTCAGGCGAGCCATTCGTTTCTTCACTGCTTACCATGACGGTCAGAAACAGACCGGCTGCGGTGATCAAAACAAGAAACAATATAAATCTGATGTGAAGTTTCATTTCAGTGTCCTCTATTTAGCAAATTCTGAAGTTCATCGTGACCAATGACTGAACGACCGGTTATACGGTCAATTTCTGACGTTACATCAGCGAGAGCAACTCTAATTTCCACATGCTCAAGCTGAATGTCGAGCAATGTGCGTTGTGAGTCGATCACTTCCAGGTAGGATGCTTCACCCATTGTGTAACCTTTCATCGCTAACTCATAGGCTTCTTCAGCGAGAGGGTGTATCTGCTCATCATAAAGTTCTAACCTGTCCATTAACGCTTGTTGAGATTGAATTAATTCGACTGCTGTAGTTTGTTGTTGGAGGCGAAGGTTTTCTAAATTACCTCGGGCTGCTCGCTGATTAGCTTTGGAAACTTGTATTTCACCACGTCCACTCAACCAAAACCAGATTGGGAGTGAAAGCCCAAATTCAACTCCCCAAAAGTCTGTGTCGGTTTCAGAAGGAACATTTTGCTGGAAATAGGAAAGTTCCAAGTCTGGCAACCAGCTAAAAGCTACAGCTTTCGTCTCAACATTAGCGAGGGTCGATTGCAAAAGAGCTGATTTCAATTCATAAGATTCATCCAGGTTGAACACACCTTCCAAAGGAACCACATTTGATGGATTGAATGCTAATGGTGGATGTAAAACAATTCCCGTCGTATCGATCCCGGTCAAGCTCTGAAACTTCCCCCATATGGCAAATCGCTCCTTCTTCACTGCATCTCGGTTCGTTATCGCTTGCATAGCTTCAACCCGAGCACGCTTTTCTTCAAGTGGAGCAGATTCACCAAGTTCTACTAATCGCTTGAGTTGTCGGGCATAGTTGTCCGCTGCATCTGAATTTTCTTCGAGTATTCGTAATTGCTGATCGACGGACCATGCTTGGACATAGGCTTTTCGAACTTCCAGTTCCAAGTCCAGCATCTGAATGAGTGCCTCAATTCGAGCTCCGTCAACAGCAATATCAGCAGCTCTTGCACGCCAAACATACAATAGTGGAAACGCAAACTCCTGTGATAGACTCAATCTTCGTTCTTCGTAGGCATTAATTGCTTCACCGCTTGGTACACCCTCATATTCCAAAGCCAGTGAAGCTGGATCAGGGGATAGCTCTATTAGCCTCTGTCCCAAAGCTTGATTATAGCCGGCACGTGCAATTGTTACAGATGGATGGACAGCGAAAGCGCTTTTCACCGCTTGCATGACTGTTATAGTCTCTGCATAGCCAGACTGGTAGAGGACGCATGAAAACACCACTACAATACTTGCGATTAATCTCGACATGAGTTAACCTCTCGTAGTTAACAGCTTCGTTGTGGATTCAAAATACACAACGATCTTAAACTGTTTTGATAATGCTATTTAGTTGAAATTGGCGATTTCGTCTGATTTTGTCAGATGAATCACGGGAAAGGAGGTAGGGTCAAGCCTCGGGAGGACGGTAGATGGATTTTAGGACTATACTTTCAGGCATCAGGTATATTGCTATCCGTATGGAGGAGGATGCAATAAGATTCTCCGTTTGAAACTGCGAGAAACCAAGAAACTCTTCCAGCACATGGATGAGGCACGGACAGGACTCGTCGCAACTATCGGCATGATCGGACGTCGAAGACTCTGTTGAAATTGGAGTGGATTTGTCCCGCTCCACCGTCTTAATCACCTGTGGTTGAATGTCGTGGATTATAATGAATACCAATACACTTATAAGCAGAATCCCGACAAGTTTGCGTATGTTTATCGACTGTCGCATTGTAAAGTTATACTGTGGTTACTATAATTTGTTCCTGCCAATTAGGAAGTTATCATGGAGTTCCCACAATTTGATTACTTGGAATCTTTCACTTTTCTTTCGTTCACACACCTATATAACTGTAATGTTTGATCTTATTAGAAAGCGAACATAAACTCTCTATTCGGAAAACGAGTTACTAAAAGCTCGGCTGCAATCATTCTGTCAGCTTTTTCCCTGTAAGTGCCATCAAGCAAATCTTTATGTCAATCATTAGCAATTTCCTTCTGGATTTAACGTTTATCTTCAAGTGTGACATCATAGCGCTGATTTGGCAGCCATATTTCAAGAGCATCTTGGAGGCGTTTCATTTTTCACAAAAAGAACCGATGATTGGACACTAATTTACCAAACGTCAGTTAATCACTAATTCGACGCCGTGACCACATAGAACAGCGCAGCCTCCACCCCATTCACTACGCCCATATCCACGTAATTGGTAGCGGACGTGGTAGTAATCAGTGTCATGTCGCCTGGGTCCGCAAACGGATCGGTACCGCGATAAACATTATATTCCTCCGCACCGGATGTCTGCCCCCAGGTCAGGATAATATTCGATCCCGCTACTGCCACCACCAGGTCGTCCACCGCCTCCGGTACAGTACTGAAATTAATACTCACCGGACTGGTAGGAGCACTCTCGCCCGCGTCGTACACCGCCGTGACCACGTAATCATAGATTCCCGGCGGCATTCCTGCCAAATTATCCTGGTAGCTGTTACTCTGAACCTCGGTAGCAATCTGCACGCTATTCCGGTACACATTGTACCCTAAAAGCCCACGACCGCTTGCACCCGGTGAATTCCAACTGAGATGCGCATAGGTTCCTATTAACTGCCCCTGCAGGTTTTCCGGAGGATCCAAATTATCCGCCAACAGGATTTCGATATCATCGATATACCATCCTTCCAAGGTATCAGCGACATCCGAACCAAACCGGAAACGTATCTGCACATCCCCGCTGTACGACGACAGGTTGACTGCTACCTGCTCCCAGTCGATATCCCCTGAGAAACACGGAATCCCACTGGTAAACGGTCCGCTATAAGGAGTACTGCCACCTGCGATATGCCGAATATGATGCGTGTAGCCACCTTCAGGCGTCAACTGCTGCCAGGGACCCGAGTTTGCCGAAATCTCCACTATCCCACCATCGTAAGCGGAATCCGCATAATATCCTGATTTCTCCGCTGACATCCAATGCCAGAATGTCAACTCCGTATTAGACGGTAATGTGATCGTGGGCGTTAGCAGCACCGCATCCAATAAATTGTCATAATAGCCTGTGCCCGTATCCCCGCATTTCCAAGCATGCGTGGGCGAATAGTTATCCTCGGTGGAAATATGCCACTGATCACCCCAACCCGGCTGTCCGGCATGCGACCACTGGGCGGCACCGCTCTCCACATCTTCGTAGAACCCACCCACCGTCACCTCGTACAGTAGCGTGCTATTATAATCCCGAATCCCGCCCAGCCCAAGGTAGAACACCGCCCGGCTGAAATTGGGTGCTGCACCGGATACTTGAACACCGTATTCCGGTGCCAGCAGCCCGTTTTGTTGAGCCGGAAGCGACGCCAATGTCGCCATGCTGGACGTAATACTAACGTGCGTATAGTCAGTAGACAAATTCCCGATAAGGCTGCTTACATCCGCCGATCCGGTGTTCGACAGTGTCACATCCACCGTCACCGTTTCGTTAGGATCCAACCTGCCGTTTCCGTTCCCGGTGGCATCATCTATATCGAAGGTCATGATACTCACAGTAGGCGCATGCGCAACGATATTGAAATCATCCTCCCACTGTTGCAGTGTAACTGAGGTCGATGTCACATCCAAAATCACAATATAATTATCCGGTACATCCGAAGCAACAGTCAATGCAAAACCATCGATCACCGATGCCTGGGCGTGAGAAGCGATATTGCCGTAATATTCAGTACCATCGGTAATGGTCACGTAAGGATCATCGCTGGTAAGCGTTACCGTTACCCCCTCTACGTTATCGTTCCCCACATTCTCCATCGTAATCGTCAAACCCACCTCTTCACCAAAATCCAACAAACCGTTATTATTGCCGTTGCCTCCGGCATCATTCACGGTATGCGACCGGTACAACACATACGGTCCCGTGGGCGGAATCACCTGCACCGAATCGGAATATTCCAAATAATCATGCGCCGTAATCACCAACCCCATCATCCCCGGCTCGCCGGGTGGTTCGTCCAAGACAACATCTACATTTCCGGTGGCGTCCGTGGTTCCCCGTCCCACCAAAACACCGTTGAATGATAACGCCACCAGAGCACCTTCCACCGTCGAAACCGACACCTGAATTGTATCCTGTCCGATCACATAGGCAGATTGATACGTGGGAACCATCGCAGTGGGAACCGCCGTCCAGAAATCCAATTCCGGATCACCGAACACTGTCAATTCGTAGTACACCCACCGGTTGGCGCCATAAGTGATATTCCAGATATTATCTTCCCTGGAATCATCGTTCGCCGGTGCGACTCGAGTAATATCTTCCCCGAAAATGGCATCCACAAACTGCCGGTCGAAATAATTGGATGAGCCGTTGGTGCTGTTATGCATACCCCACCCATAACGGCTATTTCCCACAAAAGTCACCATGCAATTCTCGATGGTGGTAAACGCTTCCCCAATACAATCTTCCGTGTAAGTACCCGAGGTGGTGCGGTTATCGAACGACCCGTCATAGCACCCTTGGGAATACCCGTTGTAAAATCCCCGGTTGATACCGTTATTGGTGAAGTTGGCATCTGTCACGGAGGAATTGTACATCCGCATACAATACGTGACATTGGAATGCCCCAAATGATTGATGAAGTTAATCCCTGAATTCATTATAGGCATCAAATCGCTGGTCGCTGACCACGCCGAGGGACAGATATCCAAATCATACAGCGTCTGATACTGAAAATACGCCGGGATTCCCACGGTAGTATATCCGTGATTTGACGACCCCAGCCTTATCTCTTCCAGGTATGTCTTTCCGAACGTCCATTCGCAGTACACATCACTCCACAACTCTTCCCCAACAAACACGAAGTCATCGCAATCAGCCAATACCGGACTCTGCTGGTACATAATCTGCTTGTAAATGAAATTATCAGCCTCGGTGGGCGAATCCACTGCCGCTCGTCCCACCGCCACTTCGATCAGCAAATCATCCTCCCCCGGTTCCCCCCACCAAGAATCCCCATCATTATTCCAGTTCCCGTCCAATGCCCCATAGTACAAATCAGCCGCGATATCATCATCCGGAGTGCTATAAGGGTTGGCATAAAAACCACGATGAGGAATAATTTCGTCATCTCCCGCTAACAGCACGTATTCGATCCCTTCCGTGGTATAAGCATCGATAATGTAGTTACGGATCTTATCCTGCGTGTCAAATCCCGGTTGGGTGGCAACGATATTCCCCACTGTCTCCATCAGGGTTTTCACACCTCTCCGATCCTTGAAATCCGCCAGATCCTGGAAATTCGCCATCAGCGCGCTGTTGGTGATAATCAGATAATCGGTGGCGATCTCCCGCCCGGTATCCAATGCCGGATACGCCGAAATCCGTTCCGAATTCTGCACTTTTCCCGCCAATCGCGTCATGGTATTCCGGTCGTTACGAAGCATGGTGGTAAACGCAGTACCGGCACGGGAACTGCCCTGGGTATGTAACACCACTTCCATATCCGTATAATACGTCACCCGTCCCGACTCCGGTCGATACACCACCGGCACCACCGCGGCATATCCAATCGAATATCCGCGATAAAAATGGGTGGAGAAATTCGTCACCGCATGAGCAGGATACGGTGCATCGGACTGATAAGCCTGCGGATCCGGTCCCACCGGGTCATACGGTCCCATTTGACTCAACGGATATTCCCGTTCCGTGGGAATCACAAAATAACTGCCCGGAAGCTGAAATTCGGTTCCCGGGATCACTTCAACGTCAACAATTTCCTCACCCGGCGGCAGCAGTAATGACACCCCAAACACTGGCAGCAGCGGCTCACCGGGAACCCCCAACAACCGGGTATTCTCCATCACTAATTGCACACCGTCATCGGTATCGACCAATTCCAGCGCCGAAAACGTATAATGATGGGTAACCGTCGATGCCGTCGAAATACCCACCAGCCATAACATCATCCCCAGTACCGTAACCACGACAAAGTTAGCGGATCTCATTGTACCCTCCTGCCTTGTTAAACCTCTAAGTTGTACTCTGTTGGACAAACCATCTCATCCGTTCTTGAATTTCCGTAGGTCAGTCCGGCAGCTGCCGGATGCGACCCTTACAGCCTTCCCAAATCCTGTAGGTCAGGATCCCTGCGATCCTGACAGCTTTCCTAAATAGCAAATATAGTCATCATAACCCAAATAATCAAGACTTTTCTTCCCCGCCTCGTTATTTTTGGTACAAGGTCACATGCACCCCTTTGCTACTTGTCCGCCTATGGCGGATCTGCAGGGGGAGACTAAGGGGGGTTACATAACTACCCCCCCTGCTATCGCAGGGGGGGAGCAAGGGGGGGTCTCTTAGGGTCGGATTTCGTTGATACCTGATTCTTGTGATAGCACCCGAATTCATTCGGGAGTCCCTGTGCCACCCAATCCCATAAAAAGTACTTGATTTTTACATTTGTAATATTTATATTGGTTTCGAGGTGTATCCTACCTACTCCCAACTACTTATTAGCATCTTTTCACATCTAACATGGCATTGGGCGGTCACTTGGTGAAGGAGTCCAAACATGCGGATATATTTTTCATCTTTAGGATGTAAGATTTTGATTGTTCGTCCAATATTATTAGATGAGGGGATGTACTCTTTCGAAACACCTCCTTCATCTAACATTGCACAGTCACTTTGTGAAGGAGTCCAATCATGCAGATAACTATCCGTTATAATCCTTATTTTTCTAAATTTCGATGGACTCTACTTGTTTTTACAGCGGTAGTGTTCCTATGTTCCCCTTTACATGCTGATACCACCTGGGTGTCGGGCGATGTGTATGGTGTATGGGACACCACCGGGAGTCCATTTATGGTAACCGATACCATCACGGTGCCGTTGGACTCCACTCTGGAAATCCGACCGGGTGTTGAAATCTGGTTCCTGGATCAAGAGATCAGAAGAACGCCTTTCAATGTTCATGGACGATTGCTGGCTATTGGTGTAGAAGGCGATTCTATCTATTTTTATTCACCGATATCCGGATTCGGCGGCATCAGCAATCAATACACACCCGGGACTGAGATTCGAATGGAGT
>CBDVBD010000156.1:0-7520 GCA_965372135.1 uncultured bacterium
CAATGCCTACCTGGGAATATTACAGATAAAAAAACCGTTATGGTTGGCGGGAAAAATCGGGCTGGGGTTAAAAGCAGCCAAACTATATCGGGGGTTAAGTCAAGAAACGCTAAAATCATCCGGCAATAACCTCCGTTACTATGTCGCACGGGAATTCTTCGGCATCCTATTAATCCGTGCGTTATTCGAGGTCACCGAAGAAAGCCATGAACTAAGCCAGCGACATGCGGAACAAGTACACAGTCTCTTTGAGCAGGGCTTGGTGTCGGAATACGATGTGCTCCGAGCCGATGTCCAGGTTGCCAATCAGGAACCCAATCTCATCGAAGCGAGAAACCGTGTACATCTGGCTCAAATCGCCATGAAAAGCCGCTTGGGAATTGACCTGAATGCCGATGTGGAATTCCAGGGAGAGTTGACCCCAATTGACATTGAATTAATATCAGTAGATCAGGCCTATCGATCCGCATTGGTGAACCGTCCGGAACAGCATATCCTGAACCTCCAACAACAGCTGAATCAAATACAATATACCGCGGAAAGCCGTAATCTCTACTGGCCTAACCTGTACCTGTCCGCAGACGCCACCTGGCAGACCGAGGCGCCGGATTACGACTTCGGGGCATATGAATGGAACCGCAGCATATCCGCTTACCTGCAGGTATCCATACCCCTGTTCGACGGTCTAAAAACCAAAGCCCAGAAACAGCAAGTCCGTGCTCGTGGACGGCAGCTTGTACACCAGGAAATGCAATTTCATGACGGCTTGCGATTGGAACTGCAAGCCATATTGGATGATATCAGCACTTCCCTGGAACGCTTGAACGCCCAGCAGCAAACCGTCGGGCAGGCAGAACGTGCCATGGAAATAGCTGAAGTGCGCTATCAAAGCGGCATCTCCACCCTATTGGAAGTAATGGATGCACAACTGGCTCTGAAAACTGCCAAGACCGCATATTTAAAAGCTGTATATGATCAACGAACCGCCGTGTTTGCGCTGGAGCGCGCATTGGGACAACTGGGACTGATGCCTGTGGAACTTAAGGAAACCAACCCATGAAAAAAGCGATTGTCATCATTATATTTGTTGTAATCTTAGGGCTAATCTTCTACCGGATCGCCACCTACCAGAAAGGTGAATCCCCGCAATCGATCGAAGACATTCAGAAACAGCAAGGGGTACCGGTGGAAACATTGCTTATCGAACCGGATACCTTAGTTAATTCCCGCCAATTCAGCGGCACCATTGAAGGATATTCCCAGACCAGCGCTGTGGCACATTTAATGGAATCGGTGAAAGAAATCCGGGTAAGCGTAGGACAGCGTGTATCGGAAGGCGAGGTGCTGGCGGTGCTGGATAATACCAACCCTCAAGCGCGATACCAGCAATCCGAACTGGCGTTGAACAACGCACGGCGGGAATTCGACCGAATCAAAGCGTTGTACGACAAGGGTGCGGTATCCCGGCAGATGCTGGATCAAGCCACACTGGCAAAGGACATCGCCCAAAGCAACTTTGCCAACGCTAAGGAATTGGTGGAAATCACCGCACCCATCGACGGGATCGTGACCGATGTAATGCCAAAACCCGGTGAAATGGTATCCCCCGGTGATGCGGTGGTTACCATTTCCAATATTGAGAAAATCAAAAGCGAATTATGGGTGGGTGATGCTGACCGGCAACGAATCAAACCGGGTCAACCTGCCCAATTCCTGTTATCCGGCAGCAACCCGGAAACTAATAATGGACAAAATATCCACGGCAAAGTCACTGAAGTTGCACTATCCGCCGATCCTGAGTCTCACCTATATAAAATCACCGTGGTAGCGGACAATTCCCAGGGACGCTTGCGACCGGGGCAATTAGTCACAGTACGCATCGTCACCGAATCCATTCCTAACGTCCTGTTGATCCCGCAAGATGCGGTGGTGTACCAGAATAATATCCCCTATGTCTATAAAATCACCAACGACCACGCCCAGTTGACTCCCATCACACCTGGTCGAAAAACCAGCGATCAACTGGAGGTCACTGACGGGCTGACTTCAGGTGAAACCATTGTGGTATATGGCATGAACCGGCTGAAATCAGGCGACAAGATCAAGGTGGTATCATCACCACAGGAGGCTGTGAATGTTCCTTAGTGATGTCTCCATACGCCGGCCGGTGATGATCACTATGGTGGTGTTGAGTATCGTAATATTGGGCATCTACTCCACCACCCGGTTGGGGATCGATATTATGCCCGAAATCGACCTGCCGTTCGTCAGTATCACAGTAGTATATCCCGGCGCCGGTCCCGAGGAAATCGAAACCCTGATCCTGGAACCCATCGAAGAGGAAGTCGGCAGCCTTTCCGGTATCAAAACCATCCAATCCTTCGCACAGGAAGGCGTCGCCCTAATTGCGCTGGAGTTTAGCCTTGGGATGGATGTGGATATTGCTGCGATCGATGTAATGGACAGGATCGATGCTGTGAAAAACGACCTGCCGGAGGACGCCTACGATCCCGTCGTACAGAAGTTCGATATTGGCGCAGAATCGATTATTAACTTAGCGGTCACGTCTCCTCGCCCTATCCATGAAACCTATAGAATCGCCGACGATATCATCAAACAGCGCCTGTCCCGCGTGGAGGGGCTGGCGAACATCGACCTCGTCGGCGGAAAGGAAAGAGAAATCCGGGTGTCGGTACATCGGGATCGGCTGCGTGCGCTGGATATCTCCATATTCCAAGTGATCCGCACGATCGCCGCCGCCAACCTGAACCTGCCGTCGGGACGAATCGAACAAGGACGCAAGGATTTTACCATACGCCTGGCTGGCGAATTCGAGTCGTTGGATGAACTCCGGGAATTGGAAATCCCGGTGGAGGATCAAGCGCCGGTTCGCTTAAGGGAAGTGGCAGACATCGAAGACACCTTCGCCGAAGTCCGCCAGAAAGCACGATTCAACAGCCGCCCTACGGTGGGAATGTCCCTGGTCAAGAAATCCGGCGCCAATACCGTCCAGGTCGCCAATCAGATATATAAAGAGCTCGACGACCTAAAAGAAATCCTGCCCGCCGACGTGGAAATCGCCATCGCCCGCGACAATTCACAATTTATCAAAGATTCCGTGAAAGATGTAGCGTCTAACATGATGCTGGGAATCATGTTAACCGCGGTGGTGTTGTTTCTATTCTTGCATTCCTGGCGCTCTACAATCATCGCAGCGGTATCCATGCCGGCATCGATCATCGCCACTTTCCTGCTGGTGGATCAAGCCGGATTTACCATCAACATGATGACATTAATGGGGTTAGCCATATCCATCGGGATACTGGTCACCAACTCCATCGTGGTGTTGGAAAATATCATCCGCTATGAGTCTAAAGGGTCTAACATAGAGGAAGCTGCGTCCAAAGGCACCTCGGAAATCGCAGTAGCGGTGATTGCATCCACCCTGACCAACATAATGGTCTTTACCCCTATCGCCTTCATGTCCGGAATCCTGGGACGCATCTTCCGCGAATTCGGGTTAACCATCGCCTTCGCCACTCTGTTTTCCCTGCTGATATCGTTCACCCTGGTCCCGATCCTGGCGTCCCGGAAGTTGAAATGGCAGTTCTACCTTTTCCTGGCGGTGTTGGGCGGACTCGGCTCGTATTACTTGCTGGGACCTGCCGTGACAATTGGCGGAATCATGGTGCTGATACTGGTGTTGGGCTTACAGGCAGCCGGAATACTCCGGAAATTCTTCCGAATCTGGGATACCGTGTACGACGACCTGGCGGTTAGCTACCGCAACACACTTGCCTGGTGTATCGGTCACCGTTTCTTGGTACTGTTGGGGGTTGCAATTATCTTCTTTGCCAGCTTGACCATGTTCCGGTTCGTCGGTTCGGAATTCTTCCCCTCAACCGACGCCGGGGAGATCTCGGTAGCGGTGGAAATGCCGCCCGGAACCCGGCTGGACATGACGGACGACGTAGTCAAGAGGATTGAAAATATCGTCCGCGAAGATGTACCGGAAGTAGAATCGTGGTACACCACTGCCGGCTATTCCGAAACCGGCGACTGGGGTAGCAATGAAGGCGCACAACTGGGTTATGCCTTTATCAAATTAGTGGACGAAAACCAGCGCGAGCGTTCCACCGAGGAGGTGATTAGCGCCTTACGATCCTCAATCGCTGATATCCCCGCAGCAGATGTGGTATTGAGATCCGTGTCCCATATCGGCGGGGGTGGTGGCGCTGACCTGCAATTGGAAATCACCGGAAACGACATGGACAAGCTGGTCGAACTGTCCGGCCAGATGATAGCGATATCCAATGAAACCCGTGGGGTGGTGGATGTCGGCAGTTCCTGGAAAACCGGAAAACCCGAAGTAGCGGTGAAACCGCTTCGGGACCGCATGGCAGCGCGCGGTACGTCGGCTCAAGAGGTCGCCATGACCCTCCGGTTCCTGCTGGAGGGCGAAGTGGCATCCAAATTCCGGGAAGGGGTGGACGAATACGACATCCGGGTGCAGCTTACCGAAGACGACCGGTCCCGGATTGAACAATTGGAAAACTTCGAAATCTATACATCCAACGGCTGGATACCATTGCCGGAATTGGCGACAATTGAAAAAACCTCCGGTCCCACTCAGATCCTAAGGAAAAACAAACAACGCATGATCGTGGTTACCGGAAATCTTGCCGGGCAAACCCTTGGCGATGCCAAAGACCTCATCGAAAAATCCAGTAAAAGCCTGATCTGGCCCGAAGGTTACCGGTTGAACTTCGGCGGTGAAGCCCAATGGATGGCGGAAGAATTCCCCTACCTGTTCCAGGCGCTAATCCTGGCTATCATCCTAACATTTATGCTCTTAGCAGCAATCCTGGAATCCCTGATACACCCACTCACCATCATGATGACTCTGCCCTTGGCACTGATCGGAGTCGCAGCATCACTGCTAATCACCAACAACACCATATCGATGATGTCCCTGATGGCGTTGGTGATGTTAGTGGGAATCGTAGTCAACAACGGCATCTTGCTGATCGATTATATCACCCGTCTGCGATCGCGGGGGATGGGATTAAAAGAAGCCATCCTGGAAGCATGTCCGATCCGGTTGCGACCCATTATCATGACCAACGTAGCCACCGTACTGGGAATGCTGCCCTTGGCGATAGGTCTCGGTGCCGGTGGGGACTTTCGAGCCCCGATGGCAATCGTTGCCATCGGCGGATTAATTACCTCCACCATATTCACCTTGTTCCTGATTCCGGTTATCTACAGCCTGTTCGAATCCATCCTCACTGAAGGCGGATTCTTCCGGTGGCTGTGGCAATCATGGAAGCGACTCTGATACAAATAAAAAACACAGATTACATTCTGAATTCAATAGATAGGGAGAATCGAGATGGCAAAGAAATGGACGGCGGATGAAGAAAAATACTTGATGAATCAGTATGGGAAAATCCCCAACAAGGAAATGGCTGAACATTTCGGGGTATCCCCGAAAGCTGTGGCCAACAAAATGTACAGTCTTCGAGTAGCAGAAGAAGTTAAACCCGAACCTCCCAAATCCAAGCCGGCAAAAAAACCTGCAAAACCTAAAAAAACTCCGGCGGCAGAAGAAACCATTGCCCCGTTGTCATCTTTTGGAAAGAAAAAGTCAGCGATGGTGAAAAAAGCCCGAAAGAAAGAGAAAATTGTCGAAGAGGAACAACCACCGGAATATATACCCACTTCCATCATGATCATGACGGAAGACGGCTGGCAGCCCATCAAGATGGATAAACGAAAAATTGAAAGTTAAACCACAACTGTTACATACTGTGCCGACTTAGTTTCGGCACATTCTTTTTCAAACCGACGGATTCAACATCAATCCCTAAAAGGCATCAAAGGAGCTAAAAACATGCCTCAGAATCCAAAAACCCGACGTTGGCTGATATTACTGATTATCTCTCTCTTGGCATCCGGAATCCTACAGGGTCAGACTGCAGAGGGTGAGAAACAGAGCACCGAGGATCAACCACTCTCCATCAAGGAAGCTCACCGCCATTTCGCGGTGGAATGTAACACTGAAGTGTGGGACCTGTTGTCTAAAGAAGACCGAACTCCGGAAGAAACCGAGACCATGATCAGCGCCGCCCATACCTCATTTTACCACTGGCGAATTGCGGGCAAACCGGTAAACATCCAACGAGGATATTGGCTGTTATCGCATGTCTATTCAGTACTTCAGTTAGTGGATGGTGCGGTGTACTACGGCGATCGCTGCTGGGAAATCACCGAAAAGGAGGGGCTAAAAGACTTCGACTTGGCGTATGCCTACGAAGCCTTGGCACGATCACGAGCCGCTGCCGGTAATCGACCGGAATGGGAAAAGTACCACCAGTTGGCAGTGGAAGCCGGTGAACAAATTGCCAATGAAGAAGATAAAAACCTATTCCTGAACGACTTGGAAGCCGAACCCTGGTACGGAATGAAACAGTAAAGCCCTTGCTTTGTTGAAATTCTAAACCGGAAACTCACGCCACATGAAACCGGAACGCAAACTTTCCATCTTCGAAAAATACCTGACCGTGTGGGTGTTACTCTGCATCGGTGTTGGGATTCTTCTGGGCAGGTTGGCGCCCCAGGTGGCGGTGACCCTGGATGCATTATCCATCTATCAGGTCTCCATCCCCATCGCAATTTGCCTATTCTTCATGATGTACCCCATCATGGTAAAGATTGATTTTGCTGAAGTGGTCAAAGCAGCGAAAACTCCCAAACCGGTAGCCATGACCTTGGCTATAAATTGGCTGATCAAACCCTTCACCATGTACCTGATCGCCTATTTCTTCCTGGGATACCTATTCAAAGATTTCCTGCCCGGCACCGAAATCATCAAAACCGGACAGGAAGTGGAACTGTGGCGCAGCTACATCGGTGGAGCCATCCTCCTGGGAATCGCACCGTGCACCGCTATGGTCTTGATGTGGAGCTACTTAGCCAAAGGCAACGACGGCTTGACCTTGGTGATGGTGGCGCTGAACTCGCTGACTATGCTGTTCCTGTACGCACCGCTGGGCGGATTGTTGCTGGGCATCAACGCCATGCCCATCCCCTGGCAGACTATTTTACTCTCGGTGGCAATCTACGTGGCACTGCCATTAGTCGCTGGTTACTTTTCCCGCAAATGGATTATCAAATCCAAGGGACTGGAATGGTTCCAAACCAATTTCTTACATAAGCTTACGTCGGTAAGTATCATAGCGCTGTTGGTAACCTTGGTACTCCTATTCTCGTTCAAAGGCGATATCATTGTCAATAACCCATTAACCATATTCTGGATCGCCATTCCATTATTTATCCAAACTGTCTTAATCTTCTGCCTGGGATATTTCCTGTTATCGCGCTGGTTGAAATTATCATATCATGACGCGGCTCCAGCCTCCATGATCGGCGCATCCAACCATTTCGAAGTCGCCATCGCCACCTCTGCCATGTTATTCGGATTGGCTTCGGGAGCGGCATTGGCAACCGTTGTAGGCGTC
>CBDVBD010000157.1:0-7477 GCA_965372135.1 uncultured bacterium
GTTCCCTTTGGATGTCGCTGGCAGCCCGCTTGAATTCGCGCATTCCTTTGCCCAATCCACGGGCGATTTCCGGGATTTTCTTGCCGCCGAACAGCAGCAACACAGCTAAGAAGATAATTACTAATTCCCAGGTTCCGATGGGCATAGCACCTCCAGGAGATTTATGCGGCTGCCTTCTTTTTAGCGGAGCGATTGATGGCAACCATGGACAAGAGTATCGAAAACAAGTACAACACCACTAAGGGACCAGCCAGTACCACTTGGGTGAATAGGTCCGGCGGGGTGATGATGGCGGACAGGAGCAGAAACAACACGATGGCGTAGCGCATTTTCTGCCACAGGAATTTCGGGGTTACCAACCCTAATTTTGTCAGGAAAAATATTACCAGTGGCATTTCGAACACCAACCCGAAAGCGAGGATCAATCTACCCATGAAATCGACGTATTTACTTAAAGACCAGGTGTTTTGGATACCCTCGGTGGCGAAGGATTGGAAAAACCGGGTGGCGATAGGCAGGATATGGAAGGCGAAAGCTGCCCCCACCAGAAAGGAAAATGTGGAAAATATCACGATGGGAAGGATGAGTCGTTTCTCGCGGGAATACAACCCAGGACTTACGAATCCCCAGAACTGCCAGAATAATATCGGTGATGCCACGATAATCCCCATAATCAGGGATAGTTTTAGCTTAACGGTAAAACCTTCCACCGGGTTAAGCAACGCCAAGGTATCGGAGGACCCCTCGAAGATGGACTGGATCAGGAAATTCAGAGCATATGGTTCAAAGGCGTAGGCTGCACCGGCGGCAAGCACCAATGCGATTAAGCAGCGGATGATGCGGCGGCGTAATTCTTCCAGGTGGTCAATAAAGGACATGGCGTTGGATTTCTTTTCCTCCATAACGGTACTCAAGTTGCGACCAATTCCAAAATGGATTCGAAAAGCCGGGAACCGTCAGTACCGCCAACGGTAGGGTCGACGCGGCGTTCCGGGTGCGGCATCAATCCAAGGACATTACCGGCATCGTTAATGATGCCTGCGATGTGATTCAGGGATCCGTTGGGGTTGGATTCCTTGGACAATTCACCGTTAAGACTTGCATAGCGAAATACCACCCGACCGTCCCCTTCCAGCCGGGCTAAAGTTTCTTGGTCGGCGTAGTAATTGCCGTCGGTATGGGCGATGGGCATTTGGATCACTTCGCCGGGGGTGTACAACCGGGTAAAGTCTGTTTCCGTGTTTTCCACCCGCAGGCATATTTCACGGCATATAAAGCGCAACGTTTTGTTGCGGATTAGAGCGCCCGGCAACAATCCTGTTTCGCAGAGGATTTGGAAACCATTGCAGATTCCCAGGACGTTTCCACCGCGATCGGCAAAGCGTTTCACTTCGGTCATGATGGGGGAAAATTTCGCCAGAACGCCGGTACGCAGGTAATCGCCATAGGAAAAGCCTCCGGGCAGGATTACCAGATCGAGGTCATTGAATTCGGTGTCCTTATGCCATATATACCGTGCTTCGACACCCAGGACTTTAGACAGTACAAAGTAACAATCGTAGTCGCAGTTGGATCCGGGGAATATGACGATGCCTGCGGTCATGGCTGATCTCCCGGAAGTATTAGTTCAACCGATTCGATGACCGGATTGGACAGCACTCGTTCGGCGATTTCACGGAGCTCAGTTTCCGAAGTGCCGTTTAAGGGTTCGGTAAGTTCCATTTCGATCAGTTTCCCGATTCGCACGCTTTCAATCCCTTGGTATCCCAGAGTTTTCAGGATACCATGAACCGCTTTACCCTGTGGATCCAAGATGTCTGCTTTTAATCGCACCAGCACAGTGGCTTTCATGGATAACTCACGCTATTTGTTTGTTTTGCCTTTATATCGACACTACAGTCGGGATCAAAATAATGGCACCGCTTCAACCCGCCCAGCTTTCATCTTCCATTTCTTCCAACTCTTCTAAATGCTGAGGTCGGAATTTCATTTGGATCAATCCTTTAATCCCGCCGACGATCACATAAGTCGTCACCAAAGGGAAGAACATCAGGGAAGGTTTATAAAGTACCAGGATTAGCCCCACGATCAGGATTAACAGCTTGACTTGATTGCTTTGTGTCCCGCGGAATGACAGCCTGGGAAAAGCATCGTAGGGGATGGGACTGACCATCAGGAGTGATGTCATAATCACTAACGGTGTCAGTACCACTCCATACTTCAAATGCCCCCATATTGCAAAGTTGAAGATCACATAGGACACTAAGATACTGGCTTCCACTGGTGTGGGGAGACCATAGAAGACGATATGTTCTTCCGGCAGAGTGGTTGTGATGTTATATTTAGCTAACCGCACGGCACAGAACAGGATTGGGGAGAATCCCAACAGGATTCCCAAACCTCCAAGCTGCTGAAAGTAATTGACATACAGTAGAACAGATGGTGCAACCCCGAAGGACAACAGGTCCGCCAGGGAATCCAATTCCAACCCGAAATGGGTGGGGGTACTTATGTAGCGAGCCAGTTTACCATCCAAGGCGTCGAGTACACCGGCAGCGATAATCATCCATGCCGCGGTCACCATTCTACCGTCGAAAACCAGCAGGATAGCTACGAACCCTAAGAAGAGGTTGGTAATGGTCATCAAATTGGGCCACAAGGATCGATGTGGTTTCATGGATGGTACACTCCAATTATAGTTTCTCCGGCACGGACTTTCTGTCCAACGGCGACTTTGATTTCTACGGTTTCCGGCAGGGTCACTTCCAATCGCGACCCCAGGATAATCATCCCGAACCGTTCGCCTTTTTCGATAGTATCACCGGGCTGTAATTTGCAGATTATCCTGCGGGCAAGCATTCCGGCAATCTGGGTTACCGAAACACGGAATTGGGAATTTTCGATAAGGATACAATTCTGCTCGTTCAGTTTTGACGCCTGGTTTTTACCGGCATGTCCGAAGTTTCCGGATTTATGTTCGACCACCAACACTTTGCCGGAACAGACGTTACGATTGACATGGACGTTAAACAGGGTCATAAAGATGGTGATTACCTGCCCGGGAATGCCCAGCACTTCCTTTGGACAGGGTTCAATGGATAGCACCCTACCATCGCAGGGTGCGACAATATTGTTTTCACCGTCCGGTACGGTTCGTTCGGGATCGCGAAAGAATAATAATACGAAAATCAACAGCAGAGTCAGCACCACCGTTAAGATGGTGACGACAACATTACCGCTGGTAATAGCTGACCCCCACAACGCACCGCACAGTATTACCGCACCTCCAAACAGGGTGCGAATTTCTTTAGGTACTGCACCTATGCTCATGGTCGATTCAACAGCCGATCTTCCAACTCCCGATAGGCTTTTTCCACACCACCCAGATCATGCCGGAAGCGATCCTTATCCAGTTTTTTATTGGTCTTTTTATCCCAGATCCGACAGGTATCGGGTGAGATTTCGTCCCCCAGCAAGATACCTTCGTTGAATCTACCGAATTCAAGTTTGAAATCCACCAGGGTTAATCCCCTGCGATCCATGAAGGATTTCAGAATGGCATTAACCTTGGAAGATACCCGGGTTATGGCTCGCATTTCTTCCGGGGTAGCCAATCCAAAGGCATAAGCGTGATGTTCATTGATAAGAGGATCACCCAATTCATCATTCTTCAGATAGTATTCCATTATTGGGAAATCCAAAACGGTTCCTTCGGCAATTTCATACCGACGAGTCAATGACCCGGTCGCCACATTTCGTACTACAGCCTCCACCTGAATGATTTCCAAGTGTTTTACCAGCATCTCCGTGGGACCGAGTTTGCGAACGAAATGCGTAGGGATATGGTAACTGTCAAGGTACTCAAACAGGAAGGATGATATGCTGTTGTTGATTTCCCCTTTGTGTGGAACTTTGCCTTTTTTCGCCCCGTCAAAGGCGGTGGCATCATCTTTGAATTCCTGTATTAACAGGTCTTCTTTGTCGGTTTTGTACAGGCGTTTGGCTTTTCCTTCGTATAGAAGTTCCCGCTTTTCCACTCAAATCCTCCGTTGTGTTTATGGTTGATCTCTACGATTCTTTATCAATTCCTATGCGCTGGAAGATGTTATCGACCGATGTCATCAGTGGTTCGATTTGGAATACTTTGTCCAGTGCTTCTCGGTCAAGATGTTTACAGATGTCGGGATGGTTTTTCACTGACTCGCAGAAGGTAATACCCTGTTTTTCGGCGTCCATGGCGGCGGACTGTACCCAACGGTATGCCTGGTCGGAATCGATTCCTTTTTGCGACAGCGCCAACATCACCCCCTGGGAATGGATGACGCCACCGGTGAGTTCCAGGTTTTCCTGCATGCGATCCGGTCGGACATCCAAGCCGTCCACTACCTTCCGGAAGATCACCAGCATGTAGTGGAGGATGATGGCAGCGTCGGGCAGGATCACCCGTTCCACTGAGGAATGGGAAATGTCCCGTTCGTGCCACAGTGCGACGTTTTCCAATCCTGACAGGGCATAACCGCGCACCAGTCTTGCCAGTCCCGACACCCGCTCACACAGGATGGGATTGCGTTTGTGGGGCATGGCGGATGACCCTTTTTGCTTGGATCCGAAGGGTTCCAATACTTCCATGACTTCGGTACGCTGCAGGTGGCGGATTTCCACTGCGAATCGCTCCAAGGATGATCCGACCAACGCCAAGGTATTCAGGAATGCAGCATGGCGGTCCCGAGGCACCACCTGGGTCGATACTGATTCCGATTTCAGTCCCAGTTTTTTACAAGCGATGGTTTCCACTTGTGGATCCACGTGCGCATAGGTTCCCACCGCTCCTGAGATTTTGCCCACCGAAATATCATCCACTGCTACCGTGAGCCGCTGGACATCGCGTTCCAGTTCGCAGTACCAGCCGGCTAATTTCAATCCCAGGGTGATAGGTTGAGCATGGATACCGTGGCTGCGACCGATCATGGGAGTGTGGCGATAAGTCCAGGCTTGGGTTTTCACCGATTCCCTGAGTTTTCCCAGTTCATCCAACAGGAGATTTCCGGCTTCCCGTAACCGTAGCGCTAACGAGGTGTCCAATACATCCGACGACGTCATCCCCATATGGACGTATCGGATATCATCTCCCACCTGATCGCCTACACTGGTGAGGAATGCGATGACATCGTGGTGTACGTCCGCCTCAACCTGGGCGATCCGCTCCATGTCGAAGGTGGCATTCTTCTGGATATTTTGCAGGGAATCGGAAGGGATTTTTCCCAGTTCACCCCAGGCTTGACAAGCGGCGATTTCCACCTGTAGCCAAGTGTGATACTGGTTCTGCAGGCTCCAGATTTTCCCCATTTCAGGTATTGTATAGCGTTCGATCAATTCCCGGGCACCTCCTCGAGGAGTAATTTAACTTCCAACGTTTTCCCATCCCGGAACACATCCATAGGCAACCAATTCCCCACTCTGAGGTCGACACGATCCAAGATGCTGTGTATCGATTGATAATTTTGGATCGGGTATCCACCCATCTCCACAATCACATCGCCCACTTCAAGACCGGCTTTTTCTGCGGGACTCCCGGGATCGATTTCGCTGACAATCACACCGTGGGAAGATTCCATACCCAAGGTCATAGCAAGCAGCCGATTAATATTCTGTACCGACAACCCAATCCAGTAGTTACGATTGACCATGCCGGTGCCTTGGAGGTCTTCAATGATTTGTCGAATGCGGTTGATGGGCACCGCGAACCCGACACCTAACGATCCGCCCCCTTCGGAAAAGATGATAGTATTCATACCGATCACTTCACCCATGCTATTGACTAACGGACCACCGCTGTTCCCGCGGTTGATGGAGGCGTCGGTCTGGATCATATCGGAATAGATGCGACCTTCACGAGTGCGCTCGAAATCACGGTCGGTGGCGCTGATAACTCCCACCGTCACGGATGGAGTATCGTTGATATCGAATAATCCGAAGGGATTACCGATGGCAATCGCCCATTCTCCCATGATAACATCATCGCTGTCGCCAAAGGGCAGGTAGGGGAAATTGTCGCCTTCGATTTTCAGTAAGGCGACATCGGTATATGGGTCGGAACCCACCAAGGTGGCTTGGAATTCATGTCCACTGGTAGTTGTGACTAATATTTCGGTGGCACCGTGCACCACATGCTCATTGGTGACGATAAAGCCATCGGGGGAAATGATAAAGCCGGATCCCAGGTTCTGTACCTTTTGACGATATACTCTGGGAGGAAAGATATCGCGGAAGAAAGGATCGTCCCAAAACGGGTTGCGCGACACGTATTCCCTGACTTGAGTAACATTGATACCCACCACTGCCGGCACCGCACTTTCAATTGCCTGAGTGATGGCGTTGCCCCTGTGGCGGCGGACCTCCTCCACGATCTCTCGCCGATCCGGTTCTATGTCGGAAGTAGATTCAGAGAGATATCCCGCTTGCTGTGGTGGAAGACTGGGCTCAACACTCGCATTAGCTGCAGGTTGTTCCGGTTGCTTGTCGAAATATACCCAACGCCCAACCACAAAGGTTACTATACCGAAAATTACACCAATTATGAAGTATTTGAATAACTTCATGGGAATACTACTCCGTGCTTACCGCTTTGAGGGATCACTTACTTTATGAACCCTGTGCGGCTTTATAAGTTTCCCAATCCTTCAGAAACTGCTTCAACCCGTTGTCGGTTAAGGGGTGTTTTACCAACTGCATCATTACTTTGTAGGGCATGGTAGCAACATGGGCGCCCGCCATAGCGGCTTCATACACGTGCAACGGATGGCGCAGACTGGCTGCCAGCACCTGGGTTGAGAACCCATAGTTTTCCAGGATAATGACCGAATCGCTCACTACGTCCATTCCCACGTGTCCGACATCATCCAACCGTCCCACGAACGGGCTGACGTAGGTGGCGCCGGCTTTGGCTGCCAATAGTGCCTGAACCGGAGAAAAGACCAGAGTCATATTGGTTTTAATTCCCTTTGATGATAGTTGTACTACGGCTTTCAAACCTTCTGGAATCATGGGAATTTTCACCGTAATATTGGGGTGAATCACCGCTAATTTCTTACCTTCTTCCACCATGGAATCCGCTTCAGTACTAACCACTTCGGCACTTACGGAGCCATCGACGATATTGCAGATTTCACGCAGGATGTCCTCGAAGTCGCCGTCTTCCTTCGACACCAGGGTGGGATTAGTAGTCACGCCGTCGAGTATGCCCCAGTTGGCAGCTTCGCGGATTTGTTTAATATTGGCGGTATCCAGGAAAAACTTCATGCGTACCTCAAATATTTCAATGTATATGGATGTATTTTTCGATGATTAAGGGTATCCCACTTCCACAAGATACAAACCGTGTGCGGGCGCTATCACGCCGCAATCAGCCCGGTTGCAGGAGTTCAGTAGCTGCTTGACTGTCCCCGGTGAAAATCTATCCCGTCCGATGTCCACCAAG
>CBDVBD010000158.1:0-7438 GCA_965372135.1 uncultured bacterium
TTTTTTCTTTTGTTGTTTGTTTTATGTTTTGCAATAGTCCTTGTCCACCTGGATTCAGTTGCATTTGCAGATCCTGTCCCCACCACGTTGGATGATTTCTTCCTGCCCGGTTCCCAATCCTTGGAGTCCGGAACCTTCCGTTTGCCCGGTCAGTGCGACAACTGCCACGGTGATTATGACCTGAATGCGGAACCTGCTTTCACCTGGCGTGGCAGCATGATGTCGCAAGCCATGCGGGACCCGCTCTATCTTGCCAACTTGGCGATCGCCAATCAGGACGCACCGGAAAGCGGCGATCTCTGTATCCGATGCCACACTCCACCTGGTTGGCTGGAGGGAAGGTCGCTTCCCACCAACGGCTCATCCTTAACCGCCGATGACCGCGAAGGGGTGCAATGCCATTTTTGCCACAAACTGGTCAAACCCACACATCCGGGTGTGAACCCTTACCCGGGTGATCCCGACTACACCGCCGACACCTTCCCTCGGGATACCACCTACCTCGCATCCATGACCGCCAGAACCCATATTTCCGCCAACGGGATGTTCATTGTCGATTCCGACGACGCCCGGCGCGGACCGTTCGTGGACGCCAATGCCAACCACGCAATGTACTATTCACCCTTTCATAGTGACGCCAATATCTGCGGAACCTGCCATGATGTCAGCAACCCGGTGTTTGACCGCCAACCCAACAACGATTATGTCCCCAATGCCTTTGGGCAGCCGGCGTCTGACCCCAATCCGTATTCTATATTGCCCATCGAACGAACCTTTAGCGAATGGTTGATGAGCGACTACAACACACCGGCTGGAGTGTACGCCCCTCAGTTCGGCGGGAACAAAGACACCGTCGCCACTTGCCAGGACTGCCATATGAAGGACGTCACTGGCAAGGGCGCCGACCGGAACAATGTGCAGATCAGAGAGGACATGCCGCAGCACGACCTGACTGGCGGGAACACCTGGGTACCTACTTTGATCGAATCCGTCTATCCCGGAGAAGCCGATCTGGTTGCGTTGGACAGCGGTATCGTCCGTGCCCGCTACATGTTGCGTCACGCCGCCTCCATGACTTTGGCTGCCGTATATCAGAGCGGGAATCAACTGCTCACCGTCACCATTACCAATGAAACCGGTCACAAACTGCCATCCGGTTATCCGGAAGGGCGCCGTATTTGGATCAATGTACAAGCCTACGATTCCAACGACAGCCTGATTTACGAATCCGGTGCCTATGACCCCGCCACCGGAATACTTGAACACGATCCCGAAGCCAAAATCTATCACATCGAACCAGGAATTTCACCTGAACTTGCAACGGTGGTGAATCTCCCCGCCGGTCCGTCCTTGCACTTCGTCCTGAACGACACCGTGTATTTAGACAATCGTATTCCTCCCCGTGGATTCACCAACGCCAACTTTGAGGACATCCAATCCGCACCGGTAGGCTATTCGTATGCCGACGGTCAATACTGGGACGACACCGATTACCTGTTGTCCGGAAACACGCACCATGTGGATGTAACCCTGTATTATCAAACCACCAGCAAAGAGTTCATAGAATTCCTGCGGGACGAAAACACCACCAACGCACGAGGGGATTCCATGTACAGCCTGTGGGTCGCCAACGATCGTTGCCCGCCTGAGGAAATGGTGTCTCAAAGCTACACATTTCCAACTGGTGGCAATGTACCACAGGCAGTCGATGACCTTGTGATATCAAGTTCCGGAACCGACATCATCCTGACCTGGTCTCCCGTCACTCAGGACACATCCGGTCTTCCCATCGTGGTGGATTACTACCGAATCTATCGTGACACGGATCCCGGATTCGTACCCTCGGGAACCACACTGATAGATTCCACTCAAACCGCCGTTTATACCGATCCCGGAGTATTGATTGCCCCCGACCCGGCGTACTTCTATCGGGTATCCGCCATTGTCGAAAACAATTAGCATCCTCATCTAAATAATTAAATCTACAGACTAAATAAAGAAAGCCGGCATTCGCTGGCTTTTTGTATCGTGATGGAAAATATCCCTCCCGGCTTGTCCGCCCACTGGCGGATTACCGGGGGGGACTAAGGGGGTACTTTCACACCTTCACACTCTTGTCCGGTTACTGATGGAATGCGGGATACAGTTTAGAACTTGGCTGCTGCAAGCAGGTTTAGAATTTATAATTTTGATATTGTTTAGGATTTCGGATTTCGAATTTTACGTGGCAGGCTACTGATGGATTCATACTTTCACACTATTATTCAATCACCTCCCCCGGGATTTGTCGATAATCCTCCGTTCCTTCTTGGTCGGTCGCGCCCCCGATTTTCCTTTAGTTTGACGGCGAATCGCCGCCTCCATCCGCTGCAATTCTAACCGATCGATAATCTCCTGCGGCGTCTCGTCGTCATACACGCGTTTTGCTTCCACTTTCGATAAATTCTTTGGAGGAATTTCCACAACTCGAAATTGCCGGTACACGCCTTTGGAACGTATCTTTATAGTATCTCCCACCGACACTGAATCCGCAGCGTTTGCAGGTATCCCATTGCGCACAATTCGTCCCATTTTGCAGGCTTCCGTGGCTTTCGACCGTGATTTATACAGCCGCGCATAAAACAACCACAAATCCATCCTTAGTGTCGATCCTGTCATTCCCATATCCACCCGATAGTTGTATGTTTCAATCGGCTATATAATATACATTATTATTTCAAAAATTCAAGTAATTTCGCTACTTAAGTTTCTATATCTTACGGACCTATTATATGTCTTCCCTTTTGATGTTCATTGGGATAATTTTTTGTATTTTGAATTTTGAATTTTGAAATTGTTTCGGACTTGTCCGCCTTAGGCGGGTTTGGTGCTTAGGATTTGGGATTTATGTCTTTTACGCCTCTGCGGCTTGCCCCTTCGGGGGCTCTGCGTGAGGAGAAAATTTTCATTTGTAAAACCTTCCCTTCCAACATTTATCCCTTGACATCCCACAAATATCACCGTATATTGTATCAACGGTTTTCACCTGCCTGCGAAATAAAAAATACTATCTGTAGATATCAACTCACCCTTCCACTTCTGCAAACAGAGGAGTAAGACCCATGACCGCAAAGCACTCTTCCCCATTATTTCTGTTTGTATCGATCTTGATGTGTCTGTTGCCTGCAACGTCTATTGCATTCACCCCTACGTCAGAAGCCACCTTTCTTCACCACACCGAAAACGGATTGATGATTGAGGTGGAAAAATCGGATTATCAAGCCGGCCAATCGAACAACGTAGACCAAACC
This sequence comes from uncultured bacterium, assembly GCA_965372135.1. Lineage (GTDB taxonomy): Bacteria > Electryoneota > RPQS01 > CBDVBD01 > CBDVBD01 > CBDVBD01. Next base: position 3,291 of record CBDVBD010000158.1, read on the forward strand.
CTAAACTGGACCTATAATCTAATCGATGCCATCTACCGAACCGCAGCCATCGCCGATCACACCTACATCCTGGCAGGGTGCTACTTAAACCTCCCCGAGGAAGCGGAACTGTTTACCATTGAAGGCACCGGCGTTCCGGAATGGACCTACAGCGGCGACGATTTCTACACCGACGCCAGCGACGATTCCACCACCTTAGCCGCTATCAACGTGCACGATACCGGATTGGATGTATTGAAATGGACGTCCCCAGGAACCGGAACCCCCGACTGGACCATCTCCTTCGCTGGATATTCCACCACCGGCTATGGTCCCATTGCCGTTTCCGATGACGGTTCCACCATTGCCATAGTTGCCGCACCCTCCGGAACCGACGCACGCCTGCTATTGTTCGATGCCAATTCATCCACTCCGCTTATCAATTACGAAGCCGTTGGATTAGGATTCCCCCGCTATATAAAAATCAACGCCGACGGTCGATATACCGCCTTCATCGCTTTAGCCACCTTGGTGGTGTTCGACCGCGATATCTTAAATGTCCGCGACCAGATTTCCATGGGCGCCAGTAACAGCGCTATGGACATATCAGGCGATGGCGACCTTTTGGCTTATGGTTGGACCAACATGCAGGTGATGCAATGGACCGGATCATCCTATCAGACTCTCTGGTCTTGGGACTCCGGAAGCTATTATGTCACCCGGATCGCCATTTCCGCCGACGGCTCCACCATCGTATCCTGCTGGTACACTACATCATTCACCTCCGTCAAAGTGGTGGTGCATGATGTGTCATCCTCCACCCCTCTTTGGATACACACCTATCCCACTTCCAGCGGAACCTACCAGGAATCCGTCAGGGATGTCGATGTCTCCGATGACGGCAGCCTGATTATCGTCGGCAGCCTTGGGGACGCCGAAAACCTCAATCCGGAAGTGCATATCTTCCAACGAGACCAGGAACCCCATGAGATTTTCACCGTCGATATGCCCGGCTCAGTGCATTCGGTGGATATTTCCGGTGACGGCAACTTCGCCACCGCCTGCGGCAAACACGTCCATGACAACCAGATGGGTCGCGGCGGCGACATTGTCAGCATCACCCTGGAAGGGTACGGCGAACTTTCCGGCGCATTGAGTGGCACCCTCGGACCCGGCGTTTTCCATGTAGTGGATACCATCTATGTGGACATCGGTGACACCTTGCAAATCATGCCCGCAACCACCCTTACTTTCGACGGACCATATCCCTTCAACATCTACGGACTATTGTTAGCCGAAGGCACTGAATCCGATTCCATCATCTTCACCACCGACACCACCGCCAACCCCGACCGCTGGCGCGGCATCCGCTTCATTGAAGCTCACGATAGCTGCCGCCTATCCTATTGTATTATCCAATATGGTCGTGCCACTGGTTCTTATCCTGAGGATAGGGGTGGCGGGATCTATTGTGAAAGCATACAGTATATGATGAACATCCTCATTAGCCACTGCCTCATTAGATATAATCAAGCGAATTATGGTGGTGGAATCGGAACTCCTCCAAGCCCAGGTCCTCTATCATATCTCACCATTAACCATACCACAATCACTAACAATACTGCTGATGTAGCTGGTGGAGCTATTTGGAGTGAGATAGCAAATCTCGATAATTGTAGCATTATTGAAAATACTGCTTCCACAAGTGGTGGTGGTTTATGTATAGGGGAAGGAACCATCTCTAATTGTGTCATAAGAGGGAATTCGGCAGGCAGTCTTGGTGGGGGGATTTATGCATATACTTTTGGTGCCGATTTGTTCGAAAATTGCGAATTTGAAAATAATTCTGCTGGAAGCGGAGGTGCTGTTTACTATACCACTATGATAAATCCAACCTTCAGAAAATGCACATTTGTAGGTAATATTGCTTCTGGAAGCGGAGGTGCAGTTTATCTTTCCTCAACCGCACCACTTTTTGAAAATTGTACTTTCAGCGGAAACACAGCTACCGGTACAGCATGTATCCATATGCCAGAGTACTTTTTTTCTACCGTGTTAAAGAACACGATCATAGCTCACAACAATGGAAATGGCAGTCTTTTCTTTGGTGATTCTACAAGTATCCAGATATCATATAGTGATTTCTATGATAATCAGGGTGGAAATTTCACCGGTGACATTCCAGATAGCCTCGGTCTTTTACTTACGACAAATTATAACGGCGATTCATGTGATACCTATTTCAACATCTTCCTGGATCCCCAGTTCGTTGACACTGCAGCCGGAGATTTTCACCTGCAATCCACTTCATCCTGCATCGACGCCGGCGACCCAACCTATCCCTTTGATCCCGACAGCACCATCGCCGACATCGGCGCCTTCTACTACCACCATACCCCCTGGGTGGGAGACCAACCCAATCAAACCCACCCATCCCAATTTTACCTATATCCCAACTACCCCAATCCTTTCAATCCAGTCACCACTATTACATTTGACTTAAACCGCACCGACCACGTCACCTTAAAAATATACAACACTTTAGGACGTGAAATTGCTACCTTAGTAGATGCTACTCTCACTCTCGGCACCTACAAAGTCCCCTTCACCGCTGATAACCTATCCTCCGGCATCTACTTCTACACTTTAAAATCCACCACCCATACTCAAACCAGAAAAATGGTACTATTGAAATAATGTTTTTTATTAATAATCACCTTCCCTCCACCTAAACACTTTAATTGTAATTTCATTAAAAAGTTCTTGCATTAAGCTGACTTTTATATTATATTTCCTATGGATATACCTCCCCCAATAAGTGCATTGGTCGTTTCTTTCCTCACACTACTCCTTTGATCGGTCCTGATATTTGGGGGTCATGTGAAATCGGATTGAACCTCAGGCTGTTACACGGTTTATTCAACTTCCCTTTCCTACATTCTGACTTTCAGAATTATCTTGATGTTTTCAAACACTTCATTCTCTGTAATCTGTTTAGCAACGGAAATAATATAGTATCGGATCACAATTCAAAAGTCAGGGAATTAAATTGCGGATGATTGGATAAATGTCATCTTGGTCAAAACGCTGTGAAGAGTTAATAGCAACACTTGTACACAAGAGGAAAACTAACTAAAAGCAGGGGAGAAATATCATGAAACGTGTTCTGCTACTCGCTGTTTTTGTTTCCATCGGTTGTACTGTAATGACTGACCGGGTAATTGAAACAATCTATACATGGAATCCTGGAACAATATATTTTGAACGTAATTCTCCGGTATTGGTGTTAGACACTTTTACTTCTGCAGTACTCACCATGTGTCCCTATTATCTATATTTTATAGATAATAATACCGGTCAATACCGGTTCCGTTTTGTATTTACAGGCAGTGGGGAGTGTATGGAGTGGTTTGACAATATAGAAAAATTCCAATTTCATATAGATGGAAGGATCTTTGATTATGAACCTTATATACCTATACCCAGACCAGCAAATCGTGTGTATTTATGGATTACTGTACCGGAACGTTTTTATCGGATGATTGAGGATGCAAATAGTGTTTCTATGGTTGTCTATTTGTGGAATAATCGAATAATTGATAAAGACATAGAGCCTGATACTATTGAGCGATTGACCAATTTCTATACCACTGTACAACAAAGGATTGCTGTGCGAGCCAATTAGTATTGCTGGGCTATCATACAAAGGAGAGTAACACGTTTAGTTCAAGAATTTTTCAATCCGTTTTTCTGCTATTTGTATCGTCTGCGTTCTGTGTTTCATCTCCGGCATCGGCTGAAGATGCAGGTCCTGCGGGAAACAATGAGCCGCTTTTTCATGACAGTCATACCCATCTGACCAACTATATCCAGGAAGGTTTAACCGCAAAGGAATTTCTGAAAATAATGGGGGACAAAGTGGGCAGGGCTGTCTTATTCGGGATTCCTTTGCAGCAGAAGTGGGATTATTTTGTTTCAGGGGAGCGTGCGCCGGATTATTATCTCCTGTCCGATGCCAGTCTTTATTATTATTCTTTCACTGATGCCATAATTGCCGAAGAATATAGACGGTTACCGGAGGAAGACCAGAAACGATTTGATCCGATGATAACCGGTTTTAATCCCACTGATATGTATGCTGCCGATCACATTATACGGGTTCTTGAGAT
>CBDVBD010000159.1:0-7410 GCA_965372135.1 uncultured bacterium
CACTGCACACCCGCCGGGGGACCCCCCGACCTCGCGCCTACTTCCCCCATAATTCAAGAACGGCAAAAAAAGGGGGGGGTCATTCTTGAGAAGAGTTCCAATAAGTGGGCGAAGAAGTTTAATATATTCGTATGGGAAGCTTCTTGGAGGGAAAACAAATGAGCAATATTCCTGCGTGGTTACCTGATCTGATTTTACTACAGGATTTTAGTGGTGACTGGTCTAAATTCATGGATGCAATATATCAGATATTTCGTGGCGATTTTATTTTAACGAAACCAAAATTTCGAGGTGGAGCAATTAAAACAAAATGGCATCCAATTGTTGATGGGAGGGAAGCGACTTTTTGGCATGTAATTCAAACCGGTAAAGTCGAAAATGAAAGAACACCCGATCTACGACGTTGTGAACGAGTTCCTTGGATTAGACCTGTAATTGAGCATGAAAAAGAGCCATCTATAAAGGTATGGGAAAATAAAAGAAAGCAAGAGAAGCGAATTTGCTTGTGGTTAGAAGATTATGAATATCTTGTTGTTTTGGCAAAACGTAAAGGATATATACTATTATGGACTGCTTATCCAGTCACTGACAACCAGAGGAAAAGAAAACTCCAGAAAGAATATGAGGAGTTTAATAAAGGCTAAAGCCGCCCAAGTGGACGGCTTCGTTACTCTTCCTACATCGTGGTAGTTGAGCTGGTATAATTTAACACATTATTGTATGAATGTCAAGAGTTTTTTATTCTGTTATAAAATTAGTTTTCTGTTACAAAGTATAGGTGTTCTAGCGTCTAAACTTTGATTATAATTACATCATCTTATGCCTATCAACATGTAAAACATCAATATACCCGAAGCATTTAAATTGAAGTCAGTCACACAGGAGAAGAAATTAAATCTATAAAACCGATAGATTGTTTTGAATTGTACGGCGATGGGCGGCATTACGATTTGAAGACCGATTTTAAGGATGATATCCCGTTTTACCTGCATCAAATTGACAAGTATGGCGATCCAGTGCTGGAATTGATGTGCGGTACCGGCAGGGTGGCTATCCCCATCGCCGAAAAAGGTGTCAATGTCGTAGGACTGGATGCGTCTGAACCGATGCTTCAGCAAGCTAAATCCAAAGCTGCCGCGAAGGGATTGGACGTCCAGTGGGTCAAAGCCGATGTCCGAGATTTCAAGTTGGACAAGAAGTTCAATGTGATTTTCATCCCGATAAATTCTGTCACACACCTGCACGATTTGAACAGCATCAAAGCCTGCTTCCGTTGTGTCAGGGAGCATTTGGCGCTCGATGGGCGTTTCATCATCGATGTGTTCACCCCCGATCTCAATATTTTGATACGTGATCCCAACAAACGCTATCCGGTGGCGCATTATGATGACCCCGACGGTGGCGGACCCGTGGTGGTTACGGAAAACAATGTCTATGACCCAGCCAGCCAGATCAACCACATCAAATGGTATCATCAAATCGACGACGGGGATGAGCGGGTGGTGGAACTTAACATGCGGATACTGTTCCCCCAGGAATTGGATGAGCTGCTGGTGTACAATGGTTTTACTATCGAACATAAATTTGGGAATTACGATCAGTCGCCGTATGATTCGGCATCGCCTAAGCAGTTGATGGTGTGTGGTTTGAAGTGACTGTGATTCGCAGGTGATGGCGGATGTCGATGTGTATGGCGATTTGGAAGGGAATCCGTATGACGATAAAGCCAAACGGCTGGTAATTGTGGCGCATAAATAGCAGTTAATGATTTCAGGAGGTTGGAAGTATGGACCTGGTTCGTGTGGAATACCATGGGCATGTTGGAGTGTTGACATTGCAGCGGGGAGTGACCAATCCGTTTAATTTGGAGCTGGTTCGAGCAATCCGGGAACAACTTCAACGATTACGGGATAATCCGGAAGTCCGGAGCGTTGTGATCACAGGTTCCAATCACAAATTTTTCTCGATTGGATTCGATATTCCGGAGTTGTTTGAATTGGATCGGGATGGGTTTCGGGAATATTTTCAGGCGTACAACCGGATGAGTCTGGATTTGTACACGCTGCCCAAACCCACGGTGGCGGCGATCACCGGACATGCCATTGCCGGAGGGACAATTTTTGCGCTGTGCTGCGATTACCGGATTATCGCCGGCGGTCGCAAGTTGATGGGGTTGAATGAGATCAAGTTAGGAGTGCCGGTGCCCTATCCGGGGGATTGTATCCTGCGGCAGGTTGTGGGCGACCGGGAGGCGCGTAATGTGATGGAGTCCGGTGATTTCTACGAACCGGAGATTTTGTATGACATGGGGATGGTGGATCAGGTGCTGGGATTGGATGAAGTGCTTCCGGCGGCGTTGAAGTTTGCGGAGACGATGGGCGCATTTTCCGGGGAAGCCTATCAGGTGATCAAACACAACCGGGTGGAAATGGTGGAAGCCCGGATTCGGGAACACTTGGAGGACAAAGAGCAGATTTTCATTGACTGCTGGTATTCGGAATCTACCCGAGCCCAGCTTAAGGAAGCGAAGAAGACGTTTTAGAGTTTGGGTGTCATATAGTAATCTGAAATACAACCATTCATTCAAACCATGTTCGATTAAATAAGGAGGACGACATGGGAAATGAACAAAAACATATCAGTTTCTTGGAAAATTTTATTTCCAAGCACTACATGAAACAGCCCAAATGGGTGCGGACGTTTGTATATTTAGCGTTTGCTATCCTCTTGGTGTTTTCTATTTACCGGCTGACCAGCGGTGATTTCAGTGTGCGGGGTAGGATTCTTGAAGAAAGCGGCGGTAGTTACCATCCGGCGAAGAATTTCGACGTCCGGATTAGGGACAAGTATTTCGGCACCAATTCCTTGGGGTGGTATTATCTTATCCTGAATCCATCACAGTATTACAAGGTAATGCTGGGCGGTAAGTTGACTATGGATATTATCAAGGATAATACCATATACCGTAACCAGACGGTGGCACTGCAACGGTTTGATCAGGAATTTGAGGATATTATTCTTAGTGAAGAAGTGGAACTGGGGCACCTCTACAATCGGTATGAAAATGCTGCATTCCCACTGGATGTATTGATCCCTCCAGCATGGGCTGGTGAACAAAAACCAGAATTGGGTGGAGATCGGATATTTGTCACTGCGGTAACAATGACCTCCAAGGTTGATGTGCCCAGGGAAGGAGAATTCGTCTGTGAGATCGGGGAGCAATTAGTGGAATTGCTAAGTGTCCGATCAGGGGGATGGCAGGCGGGTCCAGTTCCTTTGGTCCAGGGCGAAAGAGTGGAATTGGAGCAGGAGTACTTCTTCGATATTCCGGTTCGGTTTAGCAGGGAGCCATCTGCGTTCATTATCATCCACCATCCTGGCGGGCTTTTTGGCAGGTATTCGGAAACGTTTCCGGTGAGTTTGATCCATCCTTTTGGGGAATCATTTGAAACGGTGGGGGACAAGGGTAGTGTAATAGAACTGATGCGCCTGTCACCATACAACGTGGTTCTTTGGCAGAAGCGGGATTTGGAGGAAGTAGAAAGACCGTTGGTTGAGCAACTGCATCATCATGGCTTTCGCGTCGATCAACGTATGTCCAAATTGGGATATAATGCCCAGACCAATGCGTTGTTCGGGGGACTTTCAGTTCATTATCGCACCATGCAGCAGGTGCTTGAGATGCTGCAAGCTTACGGGGTGCATATGAAGACGATAGAATATCAAAGGAATTTGAAGTCCGGCGATCAATTTGCCATCCAGATTGGCGGATCGAGTGCATACATTGAAAAGCCGATAATTCCACCTGAAATTATCGAACGTTTGATAGATGCCGGTACGGAAGACGAATTTCGGGAAATTCTCGGCAGTTTGGAATAGCGTCATACATTAGAACTTTTTTATTATTTCTTTCGGGGGGGCGATTAGTTGCAACGGTGTGGTACGGTGTAAAATATGAGTTTGGCATTTGAAGCCACGGTAAAATTTTACAAAAATTTTACATCTACGACAGCCGAACCCCTTGGATTCTAACCGAATTGTACTTATATTTGTCCCATAGTGTCCGTGAGCATAGTGGGAGAAATCTATCATGCGAAAAATTATCCAACATTTCCGCCTACTTGTTATCGTGATTGCGGTTGCGATTGTGTTGTTTCTTCAATGGCGCAGTCATGTAGTGATCAACTTTTATCGGGATGCCCTGTATTACCAGTGGGTCCAGGGAATTGAGAAGCACGAAATGACTCTCAGTACCCGGGTTGCGCGGAAACTGGCTGAACCGTTTGCCGTTTATGATAGCACTATAAATCAATTTATTTCTTTCGATATGGACGTGGATAGATTCCAGCAATGGCTGCAGCACGACGCTGTCGAGGATCCCCTGATCGGCGCCGGATTTGTCTGGCGGCGGGGTGCGGACACTCTTACGGTACTGCCTTTGTCTGAGGACATCGATTCGAATACGGAGAACTTGTTAGACCGCTACATCGACACCAAATTCCGCCCGGAATACAACCTCCACCCCCGACTCCCTGATTCCATTCAGCTTTACTTAGATTCGTTGAAGCAGGTGATAAATCGGGACATTGGATTCAGTATATACAATTACAGCTACTATCCCGAAATCAAAGATCGTAGACAGCGTGCCGAAGCGATCAAGGTCGTTCTGGGTGTGATTTGGAATTTTGAATACTATCGCGATGAAGTCCTTCCCACCCTTATAGATCAAATCAATTCTCATCGGCAAGACTATGAGTTACACCGTCAAGAAACTGTGGATGAGAGGGACTCCTTTTATAACGGAATGTTGATAATTGATATGGAGGGGGATACAATTTATCATTATGGGCGCGTGCAACTGGAGCCTGATAGTATATTCTTAAAGTATGCGACCTGGCAAGAATATTTTGACCGTCCCTTAGAGCGCACTCCGGGGTGGAGATTATATGTTCAGGATCACTGGCAGGAAAACCCATTCGTGGGTGGGATGATGGGTGATTGGAGACCGTCGTCGGATCGACCTGGAGACCGTCGTGAAGCTTTACGTATGATTAAGCTCCTGTTGACGATGCCGTGGTTAGTTTCCGAAAAACCGCCACTGATTTTGCTTTCCCTTGCTTTAGGCACTTTGTTTATTATTATCGTAGTGCAGATCATCGCCCGGAATCGGCAGCGGGATTTTATCGCTCATGTGTCACACGAACTCCGAACCCCGGTGGCAAATGTGAAACTGTATGCAGAAACCTTGCGGCACGATCGGGCGGTGTCCGAGGAAAAGGAAGATGAATATTTGGATGTTATTTTGCGCGAATCGGATCATTTGTCCGTGCTCATTGATAACACCCTGAATTTGGTGCGATTGGATGCCGGACATATGAAAGTATTTTCTCAGTCGGTGAATTTGAAAGAGTGGTTAGATGATTTCTATCAAGCATTTTGTGCCGGGTTGTCGGATCATGGTTTCGACGTGAAAATGATAGTTGAGGATCGTCTTCCACCGATAAATGCGGATCCCAACGCACTGGAATTAGCGATGAAAAATTTATTGGACAATGCGGTGAAGTATTCCGGCGAGGAGCAGGAAATCCTGATTAAAGCCGCCCGGGGAAAGGGTAATGCTGTGAGGTTGGAAGTTGCGGATCGGGGGATTGGGATACCCCCCGACAAACGGAAGGCGATTTTCCGGCGTTTCTATCGTGTAAAGCCGGTGGACCAGGAACCGGTCAGTGGCGTCGGGGTGGGCTTAAGCTTAGTGAAAGAAATAGTGAACCGATTCCACGGGAAAGTGTGGTGTGAAGGCAGGTCCGGCGGCGGCAGCCGATTTATCATAGAATTGCCGGCAACCAAATGAAATTATTCATCATCTCCAAATAATTGGTTGACCTCATGAATGATAATATATTAATTATCGAAGACGACCGAAAACTTCGGTCCGGTTTAATGGACAACCTGACCTATGAAGGTTATCAGGTGGCGGGGACTTGGAACGCCACATTGGGGGTGAAACTGTGGCAGGAGTTGGACCCTGGGTTGGTGATTTTGGATTTGATGCTGCCCGGTAAAAACGGGTTTCGGTTGTTGGAGGAAATGCGGGCGACCGGATGTAAGACCCCGGTGTTGATCTTGTCTGCCAGAGGGGAAGAATGGGATAGGGTGAAAGGATTTCGTTTGGGGTGCGATGATTATGTAGTCAAACCGTTCAGTATTATGGAATTATTGGGGCGGATTAAGGCGATTCTACGTCGAACCTCCGATCAGGTGCCGGTGGAGGACAATATCCGGCTGCCGAAGTTGGAGCTGGATTTACGAAATCAGGATATACTCATCGGTGACAAACGGGTGTCTTTGGCAGGGAAACAGTTTGAGCTGATGGCTTATTTCATGCGTAATCCCGGCCGGGTGATTTCGCGGGGAGAAATATTGGAAAAGGTGTGGTTTTCCACCTCGGAGGTGGAAACCCGGACGGTGGACGTGCATGTCGCCAATTTGCGAAATAAGCTGCAGGGAAGTTCCTACGTAATAGAAACGGTATACAAAGTCGGATATCGTTTAATCGATATTGCCGCTATGGAGAATCCCGAGAATTCCAAGGGGCAATAAAACCCACCAAAAGCAGCGCACTACCTGAAGCGCATTTCCCCATGCAATGTGGGGGGAGGGAATAAAGGAGGTAGTAGTTTTTCGTTTCAATTTCCCCTGCAACCGATAAATAGAAAACATTGCTAATTGACTGCAGATAAGTTGCGCCAAAAAAATTTGTGTGTGTGCGGAGTTTTTACTTGACACTTTGAGAGAAAAAGCGTACATTGTAAGTCGGTGGAGAACACCCTACCTGAGAACGAATGCACTGCCCCCCGTGACGAAATCTAAACTAAAATCATTCGTGTGTCCGGTTTGTTTTATATTATAGAACAACAGGACCGCTGTTTTTGATTTCGCGTGAGGGTCTAATGACTGATTGGAAGATAACATTTACCATTGTGATCGGGATGGTCTGCTGTCTGACTTTTGTGATGGCGGACACTCACGTCCAGGGTACCGTATTCGGGGTGTGGTCTGCGTCAGGGAATCCGTATATTGTAGACAACAGCATCTTTGTCCCATACGATAAAACCTTAACCATACGTGCCGGGGTGGAGGTGTATTTCGTGGGGAATGATTCGTTGACGGTGTATGGTGGACTGTTTGTGGAGGGCGAGGTACTTGACAGTGTGCACTTTAGCTCGGATTTGGGAAATTCAAATGGTTGGAAGGGGATATTCTTTAAACCCGGAGCGTGGGATAACGGCTATATCGAATATGCCGCTATCCGGGGTTCGTTTATTGGGGTCAGTGTGTCTAACAGCAGTGCCCAGGTGAAGCATACGTTGATTCAATCGGAGTCGCGTGGATTGGTTCTGCTTTACGCTC
>CBDVBD010000160.1:0-7226 GCA_965372135.1 uncultured bacterium
GTCAATATACCACCCAATCCCCCGCCCACCCATCCCGACAGATCGGGACAAGCTCCTATGGGATTGGGTGACATGGGAGCACCCGAATGAATTCGGGTGCTGGCTCAATCCGCCAGGTTACTTCGGCAGCCGCCGGATTGAAACCTGGCGGGAACAATAAACTGAAGCATGCTTCAGCGAACAAGGCGCAAGCAAGCTTGCGCACTCCAAAGACCTGGATTCCCGCATCCCGCCATAGGCGGGCAAGTGCGCCAGTGGGCGGACAAGCCCGTCGGTAGCCGGACAGGTCTCGGGAAGGACAAATTTGCGCAATGAGTGCAGCATGTCATTTCAATTCAAAGTAATTGTTTTCGTTGTTGCCTCGGCAGGGTTGGTCTGGTTGTCATGGTCGTCGTTGCGTGATTTTCGTACGCACGGCTTCTACCGTTTCTTTGCCTTTGAGTCGATTGTGGTCTTAGTTCTGTTGAACCTTGATTATTGGTTTGATGATCCGCTCAGTATCAACCAAATCGTATCATGGTTGTTGCTGACCATCTCATTGTTTATGGTCATTCACGGATTTCAGTTATTGCGCAAGGTGGGGAAACCGAACGGCGAGCGGGATGATCCGTCATTGATTGGTATCGAAAAGACGACAGAATTGGTGATGATGGGGGCGTATCGCTACATTCGGCATCCAATCTATAGTTCGGGACTATATGGAGCCTGGGGAGTGTTCTTCAAAAATCCTACCTGGGTTGGTGTTTCTTTGGCTGTAATTACGACCATCTTTCTGACATTGACTGCGAAAATGGAAGAAGCTGAGAACAATCGCTTTTTCGGCGCTGCATATCAAAGTTACATGAAACAGACCAAGATGTTTATACCTTTTCTGTTTTAAGCACAGGGGTAGTATGAATATAGAAAACAATGCAGATTTTAGGAAGCCTGTGATTTTAGGACGGAGCGGGCTGTCGGTGGGGAGGTTGGGGGTAGGAGCGTCGTATGGGGTGCCGGCGGACGCAATCGAGATGGCATTCGAACGGGGGGTCAATTATCTGTATTGGGGTTCATTGCGGAAAGAACGAATGGGAGAGGGAATCCAGCGGGTGATTCAGAGGCATCGTGACCAGGCGGTGATTGTGGTCAACGGATTCTGCCGGATCAATGCCCGGTACCGCCAGTTGGTGGAATCTACATTACGCAAGCTGGGCACCGATTATATCGATGTGTTCCTGATGGCGTTTCATTATCATCATCCCAGGAAGGGACTGTTGGATGCGGTGCTGAAGCTAAAGGACGAAGGCAAGATACGGCATTTGGCGTTGTCCGGGCATCGGCGGAAAGTGTTTGCTGAGGTGGAACCGGAAAAGCTGTTCGATATTTACCATGTGCGGTACAATGCAGCACATCGGGGAGCGGAACGGGATGTGTTTCCACATATGCTGAATGATAACGGTCCCGGCATAGTGGCGTTTACCGCCACCCGGTGGGGAAAGCTGCTAATGAAAAAATGGATGCCGCCGGGGGAACTGACACCCACCGCAGCGGATTGTTACCGTTTTGCGTTGTCGCATCCATCGGTGGATATGTGTTTGACCGGACCGGATAATCGAGAGATGATGGAGCAGAATTTAGCTGCGTTGGATAAGGGACCGTTGGATCCGGACGAGATGGCGTGGATGCAGCGGGTGGGGGATTATATCTACCATAAAAAGAGGAAAAAGCAACCGTGACCGACACTAACTTACCCATCATTCATGCGGTATTGTTCGACCTGGATGGGGTGTTGATCGATTCCATACCTCATCATGTGAAATCTTGGAAGGAGGAATTCGCGGCTTGGGGAGTGGATATCGATCCACTGATTTTCCGGATTCGGGAAGGAGAAAAGGCGAGCGCAACATTGGAATATGTCGCCAAGGAGCATGGACTGGAATTGAATCCTGATGACCAGCATCAATTTATAGAATCCAAACGCAGCCGGTACCGGAAAAATGCTCCGGACCGAATGGTGGACGGTGCTGTGGTGGTGTTGAAAAGCCTGCGTCACATGGGGATAAAGACTGCGATGGTCACCGGCTCGATCCGACGGAACCTGGAATATGCGGTGCCGGAGAATGAGCGGGATTTATTCGATGTAATTATTTCGTCTGACATGTACAGGTACGGGAAACCGCATCCGGAACCGTATCTCCATGCATCAAAAGCTTTAGACATTCCCCCGGAACACTGTATGGCGGTGGAAAATGCACCGTTGGGGATTCAGTCGGCGAAAGAGGCGGGAGTGTTTACGCTGGCGATTACCAATACCCTGCCGATTGAATATTTGCAGGAGGCGGATAAGATTATCGGTGATTTGGCGGATGTTTTGAGCCAGGATGGGTTTGTGTTTAGGAAGAGGTAAACGGATGGGATTAAATAGTTGACCGTCAGGTGAGGACACCTGACGGCACGAAGACAGGAAAAGTCGGGTTGGAATCCGACTTTTTTATTCTGATTTTGGTTTAGGACCCGCGGTCCCAGATGTTGTATTTCAGGATGCACCAGAACGCCTCTATCGCATCCTGCCAGCCGATTTTCTTGCCTTCCGAATAGTCGCGTCCACTGTAGGAAATCCCCACTTCGTAGATTCTGACTCCGGCGTGAGCCACTTTGGCGGTCACTTCCGGCTCGAATCCGAAGCGGTTTTCGTATAGAGATAATCCCTGGATGATTTCCCGCCGGAAGACTTTGTAGCCGTTTTCCATGTCGGTTAAGTTCAAATTCGTCAATGCGTTGGATAACAGTGTTAACCATTTATTGCCGACGTAATGCCAGTAGAACAGTACCCGATGAGGACCACTTCCCATGAACCGGGAACCGTACACTACGTCCGCTTTGTTGGCTAAAATAGGTTGTAGCAATGTTGGATATTCGGATGGATTGTATTCAAGGTCGGCGTCCTGGATCAGCACGATGTCACCCTGGGCTTCCTTGATGCCGCGACGCACTGCGGCGCCTTTTCCGCGGTTCTCAGGTTGCAGGAAGATACGGCGGCGGGGGTGATTTTCCTGCTGCCATTGTTCCAAGATGCTCCGGGTGCCGTCGGTGGAGCCGTCATCCACGATGATGATTTCCTTATCGACCGGCACCACATCCACCCGAGCCACGATTTGCTCGATGGTGTTTTGTTCGTTATAGACTGGTATGATGACCGACAGGGTCATGGTTGTCCTATGGGAATACTGTGATTTGTGTTGGGGATAATGTAACACGTGGAAGGGTTAATGTCAAGGGAAAAGATAGTGAGCAAGTGTGAAAGTATGAAAAGAAGATAAATTCTAAATCCGAATATCGAAATCCTAAACAAATCCAAAATTCAAAACTCAAAATTTAAAATCGCTTCAACACCGCCAACACTTCTTCCCGGGTGAGACCGCTGCTGGGTGATAAAATCTCATCCAACCCATCCAAGGGGTCGGTGAAGGCTAAGGCTTGGTAGAACATGGTGTCGGTGAACCGGGGTGCGCCGAGATGCAGGTAGGTGGTGTCGGGAGTGTATGCCAAGTAAAAGTAAGGTCCGGATTGGATTTCGGAATAAAAGATTAGATAGTAGGTGACATCGATGAAGCAACCTAATACCGATTCAGTAATGGGATCCCAGGTTAACCGGGCGTCGTCGCCTTCGATGGAAATCGTCACTTGCGGCACCGCGGGGGTGGAGATTTGCTGACCGGTTAAAGGAATCCGCACATATCCACCTTGTGAATTCACAGCATCGGACATGATGAGTAGTGTGTCATGATGGGTGCCGTCTTCGAGGGGGTTGTAGGTGATGGTTAAACTGCAAGCGCTTACTTCGTCTGGGGCAAGAAGTAAGGTGTCGCAATCAGTATCAAGAGAAAAATGCGTGTTTGTTAGAAGCGCAGGATTAAAAACTACAATCGATTCATTGCCGTAGTTCTTAATATAGAATGTTTGAGTTGTATCATTGGGGCACTCAAAAGCACCAGCACTCCAGGATAGAAGTGGGTTCTCAGTTTGCGTTGACGTTGCCAATCCAAGGTAACCCTGTGAGGAAATGATAGAAAAATCACTAAAGGAAACATCAGAAAGGGTGTCATCAATTGCACTAATGCGAATCCTGCAGTGATTGGATAGAGGATCAGTTGTGTAGAATACTTCCATGCTGTCATTCGCACTACTGTCCGCAAGGATTTCCCACATGCCACCAGGATAATTTCGGTTTAACTCGATCTTCACTAATCCTTCATATCCACCACTGATCCACTGCACAGTGTCCGTTTGTAATATGTGCCACTCTTCACTGCCAATTGGGGAAATTAACCGAATGTAACTCGGTGGATAGTAGCGAAGAATTATGCCATTTGAGCCCACAGCCCAGCCATTGTTAGCATCTACAAATGATACGCCGTTAAGTTCTTGCGTTGTTCCGCTATTTTGCTCGACCCAGGTGTTCCCTCCATTTGAGGTATGTAGAATAGTCCCATATCCTCCCACCGTCCATCCGGTGTCAGCATCAACAAAGCTAACTTCATAAAGGCCGTATGGTGCGGGATTATCCTGTTCTATCCAGTCGTTGCCTCCATTAATAGTGTGCAGAATTGTGCTTCCACCACCCACTGCCCAGCCAATGCCAGAGCCAACAAAATCTACTCCATAGAGACCGACTTCCGTCCCACTGGATTGCAGACCATTATGTAGAATTGTGCCATTAGCGCCTACTACCCATCCACCACCTGTTTCGTCAAAAGCGACATCAAGAAGAGTGAATAATGTGCCGCTGTATGCGTATTCCCAGTTTAAACCTCCATTAGTGGTTCGGCGCATTGTTCCACCAAGACCCACAGCAAGACCATATAACGCGTCCCTAAAACCTATACCTCTGAGACCAACAGATCCGAAGGGATAAGCAGGGGTCCAGGTGCTGCCTCCATTTGTGGTTTGATGTACCATACCTGCAGACTGACTACCACCTGCTGTCCATCCATTGCTGGTATTCGCAAAAGCTACACCGTATAGGCTAGTGAACCCTTCAACATGTTGTATGAACCATGAGCTTCCGCCATCAGTCGTGCGAAGAACTGAGCCATTATGACCCACTGCCCAACCATGCATGACATCCACAAAACAAACATCTCTAAGTGCGTCGGTAGTACCACTGTTCTGTGGTACCCAGGTTTGGGCTCCAGAAGAAATGCAGAGAAATGCAATTTGGTAGAGTACGAGAATCCATACTCGATAGAGTTTTGAATTCATTTTTCCCTCCGTATAAATAATTATTATCAGCTATTCTGTTTTTTGGTTATATTTGAGATGTCAGACGTTGGACAAATTTCTCGAGAGCTTTTATTTTTTCCTGGTCGGTGCGTTCGTCTTTCGTTAAAAACTTATCAGAGTGTTTTCGCAAATAGTCCCATACGAAATCATTTATATGAAACGGTGTTCTTAAAGGATCACCCGTTCCTTGAATAACGATACCTTTATTTATTAGTGAGTTAATTCTGGACCTCAGTGGATAGGCATATATTGTTTGTACATTTTTTAAAAGACAGTATTTGATGCAAGCCATCTCTCCCTCACCTAGATTTTGTAATCTCCTTAACACTGTATTTTTCTCTTGTCTCAAATTTTTCCATTTGATAGCACACGAAAAGAGTGATCCAAACCACAATGCTGCGGAAAGGAAAAGGGCAATGTGCCAAATCCCTAGGTATTCGTTTCTGATTGTTTCCAGGCCTCTTGATTCAATTATGCCTTGTGGCAATATTATAATTAATAGTGATACAAAGAATATAGCCCATGAATACTTCGCAAACGTCTCAAGAGTTACTGATATTGCTTCTAACAATTTTGTCATGCTTAATCTCCATAGCATAAAAAATCCCCTCTTAATGCCCCAGGTCGATTGTACTAAAATGATATATAGGGAATATAGTGGTTTTTTGAGGAAAAGTCAAGGGGGAGAGGGAAATGGAAGAAGAAAAATCCAAATAACAAATGCCAAAACTCAAACAAATTACAAATCCAAAATCACAAATCCGCCTGCGGCGGACAAGTTTGAAACAATTTCAGAGCTCTAAATTCAAAACATTGAACAGCACCACACTTATGCAATAAATGAGGAAAGGGAGGAGACAAATTTTTGAAATATTTTTTTTTGTTGTGGAAAATACAACGGTTGAAAAACTGTAAATAGATATATTATAATTGTATGTCTGTGTATAGATGTGCTATAATCTGATAAAAAAGTGAAAATTATTTATAAAAACTCTTGACAAAGGGAAAAAAAGAGTTTATATTAATGTCTTGCGTAGAGAGCAACTCTCTGCGCAATTTGATCTTTGACAATCAGCGTGCATGATTATGACATCAATGCCTGTGTGAGAACACAAAAACAATTAGGATAAACTTACAATGGAGAGTTTGATCCTGGCTCAGGACGAACGCTGGCGGCGGGCCTAACACATGCAAGTCGAACGAGAACGGGGATCTTCGGAACCCTTAGTAAAGTGGCGAACGGGTGAGTAATACGTAAGCAATCTGCCCCGGAGTGGGGAATACTCCGCCGAAAGGCGGGTTAATACCGCATGTTATCCTTATTTCGCATGGAATTTGGATAAAAGTCTTCGGACGCTTTGGGATGAGCTTGCGCACCATTAGCTAGTTGGTAAGGTAACGGCTTACCAAGGCTACGATGGTTAGCTGGTCTGAGAGGATGATCAGCCACACTGGGACTGAGATACGGCCCAGACTCCTACGGGAGGCAGCAGTGAGGAATATTGCGCAATGGGCGAAAGCCTGACGCAGCTACGCCGCGTGACCGATGAAGCTCTTAGGAGTGTAAAGGTCTGTTAGGAGGGACGAACGATCCGGCTATGCCGGATGTGACGGTACCTCCAGAGAAAGCTCCGGCTAACTCCGTGCCAGCAGCCGCGGTAATACGGGGGGAGCAAGCGTTGTCCGGATTCATTGGGCGTAAAGGGCGTGTAGGCGGGATTGTAAGTCGGTGGTGAAAATTCGGGGCTCAACCCCGAACCTGCCATCGAAACTGCAGTTCTTGAGTGCAGGAGAGGGAACTGGAATTCCTGGTGTAGCGGTGGAATGCATAGATATCAGGAAGAACACCGGTTGCGAAGGCGAGTTCCTGGCCTGACACTGACGCTGAGGCGCGAAAGCGTGGGGAGCGAACAGGATTAGATACCCTGGTAGTCCACGCCGTAAACGATGGGCACTAGGTGTTG
>CBDVBD010000161.1:0-7223 GCA_965372135.1 uncultured bacterium
AAGTCAATTCCTATCCCTGTGGGACCATGGAGGAATCCCTGTTCAACAACTCTTGCCCCCGGAAGCCGGAGAAACACTTCTCTGTGGTATTCTTGTGCAATCACTCCGTTTGTTGCTATCATGCCAAGAAAAAGCCATAAACAACATGCGGATAAAATAAATACTGTTCGTTTGAATGATTTCATTTGAATATCCTCACCCAATTAATTGTACCACCGGCTCAGGTTTTTCAAACTCAATTTTCGTTGCCTTTGAAGTTGACGCCTTTCCTCCCACAGTGGAATCATCCCCCATTTTCCCTCGAAAGTACCTGCCAAAAACGCACCCAGTTGTCCCGACCGAAAGGCATGATGCAAAAAACTCAGCAGCATTCCTCCCCCAATCCAGGGAAGATGTAATATCAACAACACCCAGGGCGTATTCAACCACCATACCCACAGCTTATTCCGGGCAATCATCCGCACCCGTTCCGGTGAATCCACACCCCGTTTCCCTTCAGTATCCGTAGTCGCTGCCTCCCGATGATATACTACCATATTTGGTACATACAGACACCGTTCTCCCATCAAGCGCGCCCGAAACGCCCAATCCACATCCTCCAGATAACTCACGAAATCTTCCCGAAACGGTCCCACCTTATCCCACACCGACCGCCGAACCATCATGGCACCCCCCGATGCCCCAAACACTTCCCTTGTTTTCGCCCATCGGTTATCGAACTCCTGATCCCGCCCCAATCCCGCCGGTCGCCCGCTGCGGCGAATCCGAATCCCGGCATTTTGTATCACATCACGCCGATCATAATCCATAATCCGGCTGGCAAGAACTCCTACTTCCGGATGATCAGCGAACACCTGAATCCCAGCATCTATCCATTCTGGATCGGCTTCGGCATCGTTATTCAACAACGCTATGATTTCCCCTTGCGATTCCCGAACACCCAAATTCACCGCATAAGAAAACCCCTCATTTTCCGGAAGCCTGATTATTTTAACCTGCGGAAATTTCATTTCCACCGTAATCATTGACTCATCCCGGCTGCCGTTATCCACCACCACTGTCTCGAAATCACGATAGATCTGGTTCCGGAGCGCACGTAAACAACCAATAATCAATTCCACCCCCTGATGATGGGGGATTATCACCGATATTTTGGGTTGATCAGAATACATAAGCTGCAGCGTATTAACTACTTCCTGACTCGAGCCACTAAATTCCCCGGGTGTAAATAATCCTCAAACTGATACCGACGGCGGTTTATCCAACGGTTAATCCATCCAATCACCCATTTCCGCCATGTGCTGTTGGGATATCGACGATCCCATCGGATCAATTTCGCCTGTAACCACGCCTGCTCGCTGGATTCCAACGGCATCACATCGCATTTGGAGAATTTCTGGAACAGCCACCGCATACTATCGGGCGTAAATCGGTGATAATCCTTAGGATAATGATGAATTTCCCAGGAAAACGGCACCGAAATAAACCCCACTCCATTCGGTTTCAACACCCGGTAAATCTCCATGGCAACCAAATACGGATCCTGCACATGTTCTAACACCTGGGTACACAACACCGCATCGAACATCTGATCCGGAAACGGTAAATTATTTTCCAAATCCCCCACCACGCGCACCGGATACTTCAGATCCCGGTCCAGCGAAATATAGTTTACACCATCGGCGAACAGCGGCGCATAGGGCACTTCCCCGCATCCAACATCCAATAACAATGCCGAGGGGATAACTTGTGTGGTAAATTCCTCAATCGCTTCCCGAAGCAACCGAAGCGTGATATACGCCGGATTGGTGAATTTCGGATCCCGGCGATCAGCCCCTGACCAGGATGGATCGGGATCGCGCCATATTGGTTTCCTACCCATTATGTCGCCCTTTCAATGTACGGATGCCCCCACAACGCCCAACCATAGTCATTATTCGATCCCGTCGATTCCGTCCGAAATATCAGTTCCATCTTTCCCTCGTTCGTTAGTGGTATCGAGCGATCCACCCAACACCGGTGATCCGCTATACTGCCTGGATCGATCACCTCATCCAGCAGCGTCTCCATTTGCCCGTTTGCTCTCTCCTGTATCTGAAATCCGGTTGCTTCAGTCCTTAGATCCCACACCTGCGGGTCCAAAGCTAACCCCACGTGAAGCACATCCCCCATTTGCACCGTCACTTGAAACCGAATCTCCGATGGCAGATGCGCTGGAATCCCTATCCGATTGTCCCGATTGATTTCCGCTGCTTGCAGCGGCTTAAGCGACTGATCTCGGGGCAAATCCAGATACAACGACAACAAGTCAACATCCCCCAGACTTTGGCGTTCCACCCGCCCCCGAAGCGCTTCCCATGCGAATCGTTCCACCGCCTTCTTAATCTCACGCTGGCTAACGGTCGGCAGATTCAACACTGAATCCCCGGCAAATGTGCTGACCACATTCTTTTTGGTAATATACCCTTTATCCCGGCACAAATCCCCCAAATCCGTTCCCGGATACGGATAGAACACCATCACCTGGGCATGATCCGGTGCCAGTCGTCGAATAAATTCAGTGGTTTCCTCGAGATTATCGACGGTTTCGCCGGGAATCCCCATCATGGTATTCGCCCAGGTCTGAATCCCCAATTCACGAGCCCGATCGAACAACCACAACAGCAACTCATCCGAAATCTGACGCTTCAAGACCTCCTTACGAATCCTTTCGTTCCCCGCTTCTACCCCCACCATAATTCGCTTAAGTCCGGCATTCCTAAGCGTTACCAACATTGCATCATCCACCGTTTCCGGACGCACATTGATCGAAAACGGAAACCGAAACCGCCGCCCATATTCTACGGCGAAATCCAGCACCCACTGCCGGTCATAAGTAAATGTATCATCGTAAATCAGCACATCATCCATCCCCCATTTCTGGTTAAGCATTTCGATCTCGTCACACACCCGCTTGGGACTGCGTAACCGCGTGTACTTCCCTTTCCCCCGGTACACCTTCGCCAACGCATGATTCAGACAGTACGGACAGCGGTAGGGACACCCCCTGCCGGACATCAACAGGGTCGCCGTCAACGGATATCGATTCAACAGATATGGATAATCGAAAATATCCCGGTCAGGAAACGGCAGTGAATCAAGGTCTTCAGTCAATGGTCTGGGCGGATTCCGAACTACTTGACCATCCTGTTTTACCCACAAATTGGGAATCCCAGTAATAGTTGACCCTGACTCCACCGCTGCCAATAATTCCAATAAGGCTTCTTCCCCTTCGCCAATGCATACAATATCGATCCCTGACGTTTCGATCACCTCTTCCGGTGATAATGTTGCATGAATCCCTCCACAAACCACTGTTCCCGAATACCACCGCGCCAACATCCCTGCCAGTTTCTCTGCATACCGCCACTGATTGGTCCCGGTGGATATTCCAATCACATCCGGTGAAATCTTGGCAACTTGCTGCCGAAAAATTTTTTTTAGCGGCAACTCATCAATAAATAAAAGGTCGGTTTTGTGCCCTGCCTGCTTCAAATATGCCGACAACGCCCCAATCCCGTTCACAAAATGCGGCGCTTCGCTGGTATCGATATTGGTATAAATAAACAGGACTTTCACGTGGTCACTTTATAAAGGGATTCACGAAAATACCACGGCTGCGGATCATCCGGCTGAGCCAGATGCGGTCGCGCCCATCCCGCCCAGGAAAACGCATTACTCGCCGGATCCGGTCGTGTTACAAACGATAACGTCACTTTTTCACCCGCCCACTCCTGAAGCGAAATCTCCACCGGATGCCACCTCTGGTCCTCCACCGAATATTTAGGATTTATGGTTTTAGTAAACAACTCCCGCTCATCACCCCGATGTTTGATTCGAATCGTAAATAGCACCCCATCTCCTTCCCGCTTGTCCCATACTTCCGGGTTCAGACCCAGAGCTGAGCGAAGCACTGCACCATCGGGAACAGTCAACTTATACGAAATCAACGATGGAGGATGCGCCGCCAACGTCACCACCGCATTGAAATAATCCCCAAATACCGTAGGCTGGATAAATTCCGGATGCCCGGCTTTTTTCTTCGCTTTGGGTAAATTGACTATAAAATCGTACCACCCGGTCTGCTGTTTCTCGATTTTGTTGGCAAGTACGATATCACGTATCGCTTTTTTAGCCTTCCGCACAACCTTCTGCGGTAACTGGGGTTGATCCAGCACCGACTCATCCGTAAAATAAGTAGGCGCAATCCTGTCCGTCATATACCCTTTTTCCACACATAAATCATACAGTGGCGTCCGGGGATACGGATAAAAGATCGACAATTGCACGTGATCCGGATTAATTTCCCGGATCAAATCCACCGTTTCCCTCGTCTGAGAAGGCAGTTCCGTCGGCAGCCCTAACATGGCAAAGGCATAGGTTTTGATCCCCAGCTCATCCGCCTTTCGAAACACCCGGATAATGTCGGTATTCGATATTTTCCGATTTAGAATTTCCCTGCGGAATTGCTCATTTCCAGCTTCGACCCCCACATTCACATAGATACACCCTGCATCTGCCAGCCACTCCAACATTTCGTCATCCACCATATCCACTCGAAGCAGCGCATGAAACGGCAGCCCTATTTTCTCCTTATATTGATCGCAAAATTCCCGAACCCATTGCTTATTGATGGTGAAGATCTCATCGTAGAACTGATATCCTCTGGGTTTGAACCGTTCCGTATGTAGCACCAATTCCTCGATCGCCCGGGGCACCGAGTACTTCCGAACCACATTCCCCAATCCCCGATACACCTTATTCCACTGGGGGTTACAGCAATAGGTGCAGGAATATGGGCATCCTTTCCCCATGATATGTTCCAGAATACCCCCTGACTTTCGAAATATGCTTTTCATATCAAACAGGTCGTAATCCAAAATAGGTAAGACATCCAAGTTCGGAATCGGTGGGCGTACGGGATTCTGCGCATTGTTCGGACCACCCCATAGATTTTTAATGTCATCCGGCGATTTATCATGTTCCAACGCGTCCACAAGTTCCCGAATCGATTCCTCACCTTCCCCCCGTACCGCCCAATCGAAATTGGGATCCAACACAATTTCTTCAGGAACCAGTGTGGCGTGATACCCACCACAGATCGTCGGCGCCTTAGACACTTCCCGCACCCACGAAGCATATTTCTGTGCAAACTGCCATTGATGAGTGGTCGCGGAAAATCCGACCATATCAGGATCAAATTCCATCACCTTTGCCTGGAATTCCTCCCGATCCATCGGGTAGGAAAGATCGATTAAATAGGTGCTATGCCCCTCCTGTTTCAATATCGCCGATAACAATGCCAATCCGGGCTGCACATGAATGTGATTCCCGGAGCCAATATTCGGATATACAAATAGTACTTTCATATTCCAATAAACTCAATCATTTAATCGTCGTTTCACACCTCTGCCGCCATACTGAAAATACCAGGGCTTTGGATCATCCGAGTGTGCTAAATGCGGACGCGCCCATCCAGCCCAGGAAAAGGAATTGTCGGCGGGATTAGCTTGGGTGATGAATGAAACGGATACCTTCCGATCCGCCCATTGGGTTAACGGTATCTCGATAGGATGCCACTTCTGGTCTTCGGCTATGTATTTGGGATTAATTGTCTTGGATATCAGTTCGTGGGTCTCATCACGGTCTTTTAAAGTAATGATGAAGCGCACTGCGTCGCCCTCACGCTTGTTCCATACCTCTGGATTCAATCCAGCGGCGGTTCTCAACACTGCATCCTTAGGCATGGTCAACTTATAGGTAATTGACGATGGTGGATGAGCCACCAACGTAACCACGTCGCCGGGTAATTCACCGAATGTGGTGATTTGGGTAAATTCAGGGTGTCCCGCTTTCCGCTTGGCATGTTTGAAATTATTCACAAAATCATACATGCCGGTTTTTTGCTTATCGATCTTGTTTCGCAGCGACATTCTGCGAATCCGCTCCATACTCTTCTGCAAGAGAGTTGCAGATAGTTGGGGTTGATGCAATATCGACATATCAGTCATATCGAGTGGCAACTGTTCCCCACGCAGGTAACCTTCCTTCTCCGCGAGATTACTTAAGGGCGTTTTGGGAAACGGGTAAAACATGGTGGATTGGATGTAGTTGGGACGAATTTCCTTCATCAACCGGATAGTATCTTGAATTTGCTTAGGAGTTTCTTTGGGAAATCCGAACACCACGTAGGCAAGTGTGTAGATCCCCAACTCATCGGCTTTGCGAAAAAATCTGCGAATTTCGTCATTGGACATCTGGCGATTCAGCATTTCCCGTCGAAACTTCTCCTCGCCAACCTCCACTCCGGCTAACACCCCAACACACCCAGCATGTTTCAGCATTTCCATAATTTCATCATCCACCATATCCACACGAAGCTGTATGTGAAACGGTAAATCGATCTTTTCCTTATACTGAGTGCAGAAGTCCCTGACCCATTCTTTCTTGAGGGGGAACACTTCATCGTAGAACAGAAATCCCCGGGGCTCGAATATATCCACTGCTCGTTTCAGTTCGGCAATGGCACGCGGTACAGAGAATTTCCTCACCACCGGTCCCAATCCCTGGTATAACTCGTTCCACTGCGGATTGCAGCAATAAGTACAGGCATTCGGGCAGCCCCGTCCCAAACTGAGTTCCATATACCCGCCCGATTTGGGTATGATTGTGTCGGTATCGAAGATATCCCAATCGAGAAACGGCAGCACATCCAGATCGGGTATTGCTGGGCGTAGCGGATTTCTTACCTGGTTCGGACCACCCCATAAGTTGGCGATATTGTCCGGTGAACGATCATGTGCCAGCGCATCCACCAGGTCGAATAAAGGTTCCTCTCCTTCCCCACGGATAATCCAATCGATATTCGGGTTAGCAATTACTTCTTCCGGAACCAACGTCGGGTGATACCCCCCGCAGACGATGGTCGCGTCAGTGACCTTGCGAATATACCCTGCATACTCACGAGTGCACTGCCATTGATTCACCGTGACGGAAAAGCCCACCACATCAGGATCATACGCTGTCACTTGCGCCTGAAACTCTTCTTCGGCTATCGGTTGCGAAATATCTATCAGCGCAGTATCATGCCCCGCCTGTTTCAGAAGCGCCGACATGCTCGCTATTCCAGGCTGTATGTGGATGGAACACCCGGTCCCAACATTGGGATAGACAAATAGGATTTT
>CBDVBD010000162.1:0-7208 GCA_965372135.1 uncultured bacterium
ACTGGCAGTATTACTTGCAGTATCGCCAAATCTATTTGCTCCAGGAAAATCAGCCTGCTCAATCATTTCAGAAGCGACATCGTTGAAACGCTTGCGCAGTTCGGTAAAATTTTCCTCTTTAATGGATAATCCTGCTGCATACTTATGTCCACCGAATTGGATTAATAGGTCCTCGCAACGCTTCAAAGCATCATAGATGTCGAATCCCGGAATGGAGCGCGCTGACCCCTTTCCAATCCCATTTTCAATGGTGATCATAATAGTCGGTCGATGGTATTTCTCAATAATGCGTGAGGCAACGATTCCGATCACCCCCGGATGCCACCTTTCACGCATCAGTACAATCGATCGGTCACGATCGGGTTGGTAGAAGCTCTCGATTTCCTCCATGGCCTCTTCCAAAGTGCGGTTATCAATTTCCTTTCGGCGACGGTTTTCCACTTCCAGCTCTTTAGCTAAAGTCGCCGCCTGCTTGGCATTACGGGTAATCAATAACTCTACCGCTCGTTCAGCATTCCCCATTCGTCCCACTGCGTTTAACCGCGGTGCCATGCCGAACACGATCTGCCCCACATCCATTCTTCCGGCTCTTAATCCAGCGATGTCAATCAATGCCTGGACTCCCACTTCCAGATTGTTGTTGATTTTCAACAATCCTTCTTTTACGAACACCCGGTTTTCGTCGATCAAGGGCACAATATCCGCTGCAGACCCCAGGGCAACCAAATCGATATAGTTCTCCAAGTAATGGATGTCCATATCCATACTCTTAACGATACCCTGTGCTAATTTGTACGCCACTCCGACTCCAGCCAAATCCTTAAACGGGTATTGACAGTCTTCCCGTTTGGGGTCTAAGACAGCGGTGGCTTTCGGTAGCTCACTACCCTGCTCGTGATGGTCGGATACAATAATGTCCACTCCCTTTTCCCGAGCTATCCGGACTTCTTCGATTGAGGTTATCCCACAGTCCACGGATATTATCAGCTGTCCTCCAGAATCCACAATTCGCTGGATACCTCCTTCAGACAGTCCGTAACCCTCAATCTGCCGATCGGGAATATAGTAGTGGACATCGCCGCCTAAATCCTTAAGGAACAGATAGAGCAGCGACACGGCGGTTATGCCATCCACATCGTAGTCGCCGAATAGGAAAATACGCTCCTTGGTGCTTAACGCTTCGATAACCCGATCCACCGCTTTATCCATATCTGCCATTAGGAATGGATCGTGCAGATTATCCATATTAGGGTTTAAGAACGTCTGGATTTGATCGAACGTTCTTAATCCCCGATTTAGCAGCAACTTAATGATAAGCTCCGGTGCAAGGAGCTGGCGTCTTATGTCTTCGACAACTTCATGTGGATACTCTTCATAGAATTCCCATTTGTTTTGCATGAAACTGGTTCTTATTTAAATGAAAAATAAACATCGAAATTATTCCTGGCTTGGAATCAGGTTTTTATTCATTCTGCCGTAATGCGATCCTAGCATCCACTGCGACACAATCCTCTGCTTTGGGGAACGCCAAGAAGGGATTGATATCCATCTCCCCGATGTGATCGTAATCTCCGATCATTTGGGACATACGTAACAATACTTCCACCAATTTTTCCCGATCTACCGGCGGTTCACCCCGGAATCCGGTTAGGAATTTGGCTCCACGAAGTTGTTGGATCATCTGGTTGGCATCCCGGTCGGTTAACGGCAGCACTCGAAAACTCACGTCTTTCAACACTTCCACAAATATTCCACCCAACCCAAACATCACTAACGGTCCGAATATCGGATCCGTCACCATTCCCATCACGGTTTCCCGACCGCCCTTGATCATCTTCTGCACCAGGAAGCTCAAGCCTTTTTTTCCTGCCATCCGTTCTTTCATATCTTTGAAAACCTTTCGCAACTCGTTGGCTGAACGGATGTCAACATGTACTCCCCCCATATCGGTTTTATGAATAAGATCCAGCGAGATAGCTTTCAACACCACCGGGTACCCAACGCTCTCAGCCGCCTCCAGTGCTTCTGATACCGTCTTTACATTGTAAGCTCTTTCGAAGGGGATATTATAGGCGGCAAGGAGTCCTTGCACTTCGCTTTCGATCATCCATTCCCGACCGCTACTTACCGCATCCGCCATAATCTTATCGGCGGCAGTTCGGTCGATGTCGTTGAATTTTACCTCTTCACCCAAAGGACGGTCTTTAATCCTACGGTACCGCACCATGGCTGACAGGGAAAGAGCGGCTGATTCAGGATACAGATATACTGGCAGACGATTCCGTCGGAGTTCATCGATGCCGGACCCCTCGGTGTCACGACCCATAAAGCAGCACAAGACTGGCTTTTCAGGATACTTATTGTGCACTTCTACAATCGCCATTGCTACTTCATGGGCGTCAACCGTAATTGGATGCACGAAAATCACGATAATTGCGTCGATACCTTCGTCTTTCACAAGCCACGATAACGCTTCACGATAGGTGTGTTCATCCGCCGAAGCAATCATATCCAATGGATTGGAGAATGACGCTTTTTCCGGCAGGATTTTCCGAAGCTCTTTTATCGTCTTGTCTGATATCTTTGCTACTTCCAAACCCTGATTTACACAAGCATCCACCGCCATAATCCCAGGACCACCAGCGTTACTCATGATCGCAACCCGGTTGCCGTTGGGAATCGGTTGATTGGCAAAAGCCTGTGCCAAATCGAACAGCTCTTCCACGGTGTTGACACGCAGCACACCCGCTGCTTCAAACAAAGCATCGGTAGCAACATCCATCCCAGCTAAGGCACCGGTATGCGAAGATGCCGCTCTGGCACCGGCTACAGTACGACCGGATTTCACGGCGATAATTGGTTTCTTTTTAGTAATCCGCCGAGCCAAAGGAGTAAAATTCCTGGGATTTCCGAAACTTTCCAGGTACATCAGTATCAGCTTGATATTATCATCACGTTCCCAATATTCCAACAGGTTATTACCGCTGATATCCGCTTTATTCCCAATGGAAACAAACTGGGATAGTCCAAGATGTATCTCGGTGGCGTGCTCAAGGATAGCGTTGCCCAGCGCTCCGGACTGGGAGATAAATCCGATGTGACCTTGAAGAGGTTTAGCGCTGGCAAAGGTAGCATTAATACGGACTTTCGGATCGGTATTGATGATGCCCATGCAATTGGGACCGATCATATGCATATCGTATTTCCGGATTTGTTTCATCAGGGCATCTTCCAGTTTCCTACCTTCGGCACCGGTTTCGGAATAACCAGCGGTAATCATGATCAATCCCTTGACCCCCTTGCGACCGCAATCCTCAATCACCAAAGGCACCAGCTCGCTGGGAACTACGATTACCGCTAAATCCACATTATCCGGGATTTCCAACACCGAACGATAAGATTTCATGGAATGGATGAATTTGGCGGAAGGGTTCACCGGGAAAATCATG
This sequence comes from uncultured bacterium, assembly GCA_965372135.1. Classification (GTDB taxonomy): domain Bacteria; phylum Electryoneota; class RPQS01; order CBDVBD01; family CBDVBD01; genus CBDVBD01. The sequence goes on from CBDVBD010000162.1 coordinate 3,450, forward strand.
CCGTTGAAGTGGTACTCTACCATGTTGTGCAGTACTTCATGCCCGATGGAACCGGGGGTACGCCCTGCGCCCACTACCGCAATAGACCGGGGTTTGAATATGCAGTCTAACTTCGATAAGTCCATATGGTTAACAATGCTTTATGTGTTGTCAAGGAGTGGATCGATAAGCCGAATTCTGTCGCGGACGGTCATTTATCTGGGATGCCGGTCACCCGGCACCTCAAGCGACCTACCCGCAGGTCAAGCGATGCGGGCAGCATCTCCCTGCTTATTTGGTCTTGCTCCGGACGGGGTTTACCATGCCCCGGCTGTCACCAGCCGAGCGGTGGGCTCTTACCCCACCCTTTCACCCTTACCGATGTCTCGACCTAATTCCCAATTCGTAATTCCTAATTCGTAATTAAATCAGTCGAGACATCGGCGGTTTGCTTTCTGCGGCACTTTCCGTCGCCTTACGGCGCCTTGGCGTTACCAAGCGTCCTGCCCTATGGAGTTCGGACTTTCCTCCCTGGAATTAATTCCAGAGCGACCGCCTGATCCACTCCGGTTGGTATGTCTTAATATTTTTTCTTCTACTTAATTGTTTTTAAACGCCTGATTCGCCAATCGGTCGGCTTGTTGATTTTCTGATCGGTCTATATGCACGAAAATAACACGAAAATCCAATTGGCTGATTAATGTTTTCACCGAAGTATATAATGGGATTAATCCCTTATTCTTGACTTTGTATATGCCTCCCATTTGTCGTACCAATAATTGGCTGTCGGAATGGATGAGTAATCCATGCACGGTGCCTTTGGCGGCTGATAAGTTGGTGATGGCGGTTAGCAGGTATTCCAGTGCACAGTATTCCGCCACATTATTAGTGGCGATCCCGATTCTCCGGCTAAAATCAAAGACCAATTCCCCGGATGGTGATTCTATATATCCCCCAATGGCTGCTTCGCCGGGATTGCCGCGGCTGGAGCCGTCAATCCAGGCTTTGTAATATCCCGTCGTTGTCACGGTTCTTCTTCGACTGAATCAAATCCTTCCATCAATTCACTACAGGGCGTCCGACACCAGAATCCGCCCACAGTTTTCACAGAGGATGAAATCATCCATGTTGCGGACTTCTACGATCCGCTGCGGCGGAATCATAATGGCGCATCCTGAACAAGCGCCGTTTAAAATCCTGGAAACTCCCTTTCCGTCTTTCGCCAATCGGATTCGTTCATAATGAGCATAAATGGGTTTCTTAATCCGCATCACTATCTTTTCACGCTCATGGCGCAGTTCCAGTTCCTCGTCTTCCGTTTCCTGTAGTTTTGTTTGAAGCTCTGCGCCCTTTTCTTGCAATTCCGTTTTAAACTTCTCCAACGCTTCCGCTTTTTCTTCAAGCAGCCTGGCAAGATTCGATTCACTGGTCATCAAATCTAAGATGCGGTTTTCCCCTTCCGTGATTTCCTGTTTGCAGGCATCACTTTGCTGGGTAATGGCATCGTATTCACGATTGGTGGTGACCGAATACAGCTGATTCTGATATTTCACCAGCCGGGATTTCGACATCTCCACATTGCCCTGAACCGCCCGAATTTCCGATTGAAATTCCGTCCGCTTTGCTTCATTCTCCTCTATGAACTTTTCAATATCCTCTGTCTGTTGTCTCAACCGTTCCACTTCTTGCGGCAGATCACCTCGTTCCAGCTCCAGGTCTCGCAGTTCATCATCAATATCCTGAAGCTCCACCAACAGACCAAGTTCCTCTTGGAGATTAACCTCCATAATTCCCTTTCCTACAGAATTGACCAACTACCTCTTTATCTTGTATCAATCATGCAACATAGCCTTAAACGGGTGAAAAAAAAGTGCAACGGGTATCTCCGTGCACTTTGCTCTCATTTTTGGTTGCGTACTAAGTGTATATCGAGGATTAATTCTCGACACACAATGCCCAACATCATCAACACTCCTTTTAGGGAGAAAGATCTCATCACAACCTGGCGATTAGTCTGATAGTGACTCCCCACGACAGTGCTGATCTATCCCATTGATCAGCACTGCAATACATGGGGTCAACGTACCGATTGACTAATACCTATAATCAATCAACCGATAGTATTCATCAAAGAATACTAATATAACCAATCTTTTGTTCTTTGTCAAGAAAAAAAAGAATTCGATTTGCCTATCTTTTGTATCTTTATACTATCGAACATAGTTTGGTAAGAATTTTATCTTAAATTCTTGCAACAAAATCTTGCTTCTATCCTAATTAATTTGTATATTCTGCCGATAAGTATATTGTGAAATCGATTTTTAAATCATATAGCACTTCCTATACCAAGGAAAAAACACAAAAGAGGACATACTCATGAAAACTTTGCGATTGACATCCTGGACCCTTTTCTTGACGATCCTTATCAGCCTGGCGTTCGCTGGGGGATTAATGGCACAAGGTGCCGTTTTAACTTTTCGTACCGGACAACCCGGCGGACCGTGGTGTACATTATTCGATTTCAATGGCGACACCCTCGCCGATGGCAGCTACATTGGTTTCTATTTAACCGGTAACGACGGCGAAGTGGATCCACCGTCATTGGAATTCGGTTCTTGTGGGGAGCCAACCGATGATGACGTACGCGCCACGGAAAACATATTTGGCAACGGCTTGGATCACTACGTATTAGGACTGAATGAGCCTCTAGGTATACCAGCAGGAAATCTATTTGTCGGGAACGACAATATTATTATTCCTGATTCGGGCTTTGGCACGGAACCGATAATCAATATCGGTGACAGGTTCTACTTGCGCGCTTTCAATTCCGATAGTTTCCACACCGCAACTCACTATTTCAACCTTCTTACCGTGGTAGGTGATACTGTGGATTCTTACGTCCCGGTCGTTGGTCCAGGCGATATACGGGTCTGCTTTACCGAAGCCATACCCATGGATTGCGATACCTCGGCGTTTGAACCGGACGGCAATCCCAGCATTGTGTCCGAATACCGCTTATACCAGAACTACCCCAATCCCTTCAATCCTCTTACCACCATCAACTATGACGTCAAATTGTATGGACGCGTCACCATCAAGGTGTTCAACCTCCTTGGCAGGGAAGTTGAGACTGTGGTGGACGGGTGGCAGGATATGGGGAATTACAACGCCATCTTTGATGCGACGGGATTGGCATCCGGGGTGTATTTCTACCAGATTAAGGTCAACGATTTCAGCGACATCAAGAAAATGGTGCTGCTGCAGTAGCAAAAGCCCGTCTATAGATTCAACGCAAAAGCAATTTCAAACCGCCATCTACAATGTCGGGTGGCGGTTTTTTGTTTTTTTTGGGTGTAGTAACCAATTGCGATACCAAGAAAATGGTGCTAATCAAGTAGCTTTTAAATACAAATAGAAACAATTCTAAAAGACCTATCGAAATTCGATGGGTCTTTTATATTTAGTGAACTGTGATTGAAAATTACTTTCAACACCATTTGAAAGATATTTTCAATATCATCGAACTTATACAGATTTTTAAAGAGTGTAATAATTTGATATCTAATGAGATAATAATATGGCATGTATATTGCTCCATCATGGTACAAGAGGACAGTATATTTGATTTTATGTCAGGGTCCCTGCCTCGAACAGGCGACCCGGTGCCCCCTCCGCCGGGAAAGGGGCCCTGACAAAATTTTTAGATAAATGGTAATTCTTCGGAACGTGTCAGAGCGGGTGACGCCTCCTGGATATAGACAAGCGACAAAAAAATTCCTT
>CBDVBD010000163.1:0-7056 GCA_965372135.1 uncultured bacterium
CTCCAAAGCAACTGCATTTGGGGGCAAGCCAATACCAAGCAATACTATTTCCATTAATTCATCATTGTTTTCAATGCTCAGGGTTTCGGTATATTGTAAAGTATCTTGCGGCGCAAACGTAACAAGAATCTCCAAGCTGTCTCCTGGTGCAATCAGACTATCTGATGGATCAAAATATGTAAAAAAACTGGAATCACTGGTGGTAACATCATGGATAACCAAGTTCGCATTGCCCATATTATAAACTACCAATCCAAGGCTTGAATCCTCCAAAACCATCACTTCCTCAAAATTCAACAGACTATCTGACACCTGAATCTCAGGATGGTATATAAACGTATCCGGTCCGATTTTCACCAGCCAGCTATCGGTATAAAACTGTCCCTGTGGATATATGTGACCTGCAGCGATATACCAGCCATCTAAGGTTTGATCAAAGCTCGATAACCAACCATCAGTTTCGATTCCCCACAATATGTTACCGATACTATCGATCTTTAATACGTCTGGGTTTTGGTAACTTCTCCCAACTAAAAGATAATTTCCATCAGCAGTTTGACCAACATCCTTGACATAATCACCGTAAAACCCTCCGTATGAGCGAGTCCATAGGGTATCACCTATGCTATCAGTCTTAATTACATACATATCTTCTTCATCGAAAGCAAAAGAATCATTAGTAAATCCAGCAATTATATATCCCCCCTCTGTTGTCTGTTGAATAGACCATGCCCATTCACAACTATCTCCTCCATAAGTATGAGTCCACATATAGTCACCCACACTATCGGTCTTTAAGACGTAAATATCACCATGGTCTACCCCTGCAAGAACATACCCCCCATCATTGGTTTGATCAACAGAATAGGCATAACTGTAACTAGGTCCGTAACTACGAAACCAACATTCATTACCCAGACTATCGGTTTTAACCAAACCAAATTGAGGACTGCCACCCGATGAAGAGGAATATCCTGCAAGTATGTATCCACCATCTGAAGTCTGCTGCATATCATGAGCCCATTCAAAACCTGTACCACCATAGGTACGGACCCAAATGGTATCCCCTTGACCATCAGTTTTAATTAACATCATATCATGGAAATCGGCGCCAAAGGAACCGGTATATCCAGCAATGATATATCCTCCATCAGATGTCTGCAGGATAGAATAAGCTGCATCCTCTTCCTCCGCACTCCCATAAGTCCTTGACCATAACATATTTCCCATATAATCAGTCTTCACCAAATAAACATCAAATAATCCTGAACCAGAAGGCTTAGTCTCCCCTGCGAGAATATACCCCCCATCCGAGGTCTGCACTACAGAATGTGTCTGATCCCAATAAGCTCCCCCATATGTTCTTGTCCATTCTATAATAGGCGGCTGGGCGTGTAGTACAACCACTACTGTAATGGCAAAGAGCGATGAAACGGCGAACAAATTTACTGTTTTCATGATCCACCTCCAATTTACCCCTAGGAGGAAAATTCAGGATCAAGGGGTTTTTTTATTTGTCGGGTTTTCCGCCAGTGGACGGACTTTCAGCTTCGCGGAGCATTGGAAGCCGACTTACAGGTTCCTGGGCAAATGCCCCTGGCACGATGCCCCCCCTTTGATTCCCCCCCGGATACCGGGGGGGAGGTTAGGATGTCAGGATCGCGGGGATCCTGACCTACTCCAATTTAAGGCTTCTAAAGATCGCAGGTCTCTGCGGATGGGCAGATGAGTGCGTAAATGCCTTGATAATAAGGTTCTTATTTCCTTCTCTGCTTTTGGCGATACCTTCAGGGTTTCCACTGATGCCACCTTAGCGCGATTCAGGAATTCCAGTACTCGATAGGCTTCCATGGAGATCATGATTCCAGACCCGGTCTTACATTCCGGGCAGCGTACCGCACCGCGGTCGGCGTGGAATTCCATTTCTTTGGTTTGCAGGGATGATAACGGTTTTCCGCAGTTGCTGCACTGGGTTAGATCCAATCCAATTCCCAGTGGTCGGAATAGCTCTAACTCGAAACGCCAGAAATGGTTCCGGATGTTCTTTTTCCCGCTGGATATGGAATTCAGGGTTTGTAATGCGACGTCGAACAATTCGGTAGATACCTCTTCAGCAGGCGTAACCATTCTCATCAGTTCGCACACCGCCAGTCCCAACGTGGTTTTTTCCAAATCGTCCCGCATGGGCAGGAAGCTGTCGATGACTCTGGCTTCCCGGAGCAGTTGGATTTCCCGGGTTTGGCGATGGGAGTAAATAATATCAGAGTGCGTCATCAGTTCCAAAGCTGCGCCGAACCGTGGTTTTTTGCTGCGAGCGCCTTTGGCAATAATCGATACACGACCATGTTCACGCGCCATCATATGCAGAATCAGTGACGAGTCGCCGTGTTTGATGGAATGTAGTACGATGGCTTGGTCTTGGATGATGCTCATGTTATTAAAATCGAAATTCGAAGCACGAAATCCGAAACAAATACGAAATCCTAAATTCGAAACTTGATCCTGACCACAGAATTACAGTTGGTTCGGAACTGCAGAGTGCGGACACCCTGCAGCACAAGAGTACCCCCCCTTTTATCCCCCCCGGAAACCAGGGGGGAGATTAGTGGAAGTGGTAATATAGGGTTGCGAAGCCAAGATATATGCCGATGCCGATGATGTCGTTTAAGGATGTGATAAAGGGTCCCATAGCGACGGCAGGGTCTATCCCCAACCGCCGCAATGCCAGCGGGATCAGGGTTCCGGTGGCAGAGGCTACCAGGATTACCGACCACATGGTTGCGCCGATAACCAAACCCAATTCCCAGTCGCTGTGCCAAACGGTGATGACCAGGAACAACACCAATCCGATCACTAAACCATTGGTAATGGCTACGCGTAATTCCTTCCAAAGTTGGACGATGATGTTGTACATGCTGAGGTCGCCGGTGGCTAACCCTCGGACGATGATGGAGGAACATTGGATGGCGATATTACCCGCCATGCCCATGATGACCGGTACGAAGAAAGTCAATTGGATCACCCGGGTCAATGATGTTTCGAAGTTGCTCATCACCAAGGCTGCCACTAATCCACCGAACAACCCCACCAGCAACCAGGGGATGCGTTCCCGGGTTACTTTTAATGCGGAACGTTCCATGACCTCTTCGTCGCCGGTACCCGCCATAAATGAGATGTCCTCATGAGCTTCATCCTCGACCACGTCGATCAAGTCATCGATGGTAATCCTGCCCAGCAATATGCCATTCTGATCCACTACCGCCAGGGTGACCAGGTCGTATTTCATGGCAATAGCAGCGGTTTCCTGCTGATCCATTTCCGGGGGTACGGTGATTAGATCCGTGTTCATAATCTGGCTAATCGGAGTGTCCGGCGATGCCCAGATAAGCTCGATTGGTTTTACGATTCCCTGCAATTTGCCGGATTCGTCCACCACGAACAGGGTGTGAATATCCTCCATCTCCTGGTGGATTTCCCGCAAGTACGTCTGGGCTTGGGATACAGTCTGATGCTGGTTTACTTGAGCCACCTCCAGCGCCATAATCCCACCAGCGGTCTCCTCGTCGTACTGCAGCAAATCCTGCACTTCACGGCGGGAATGCTCGGTGGTGATTTTCAGGACTTCTTCGGCGATTTCATCGTCTAATTCGCCAATCAGGTCGGCGGCTTCGTCGGACGGGAGCTGGTCGATGATTTTCGATAACGTCACGGTATCCAGGGATTCCACCACATCTTCGCGGTGAGGCTCCCGGAGCTCCATCAGTACATCACCGGATATTTCGTCTTCAAGCAAGTCGAAGATGACGTTTTGTGTCAATCGTCCGGATCGGTGCATCAGGGCTGCGATATCCGCCGGGTACAGTTGGTCCAGGATATCTTTGAGCTGGTCGACATTGGCATCGCGGATGCAGTGTTTGACCTGTTCGACGATTTCGTCGGTGACGGCAGTAGTATGGCGGGTTGAGTTGTCCATAGGCAATAGGGTTTTTAATTACGCATTTCCGTTATAGTGTTCGCCAGGCTGATCCATTCCTGCAGGGTGACGGTTTCCGGTCGTCGGGTGAAATCGAAATCCAGCTCCTGCCAGAAGGGATGAATCCCAGCAATGGTCTTCAGGGAATTCCTGAGCATTTTTCGGCGCACGGAAAAAGCGCCGCGAATTAGTGTGTTTAATATTTCATAATCAGAAATTTGATAGTGGCGATTGTGTGGTGTGAAGCGAACTACGGCGCCATCCACTTTCGGGGGTGGGTAGAAGGCTTTCGCCGGTACCACAGTCACGATTTCGGCATGGCATTCCAAGGCGCAGAATATCGACAAGATGCCGTAATCGGATGATCCAGGTTGGGAAACGATTCGGTAGCCGACTTCCTTTTGTACCATCAGCGTTAAGCGTTGTAAGCGGCGACCGTCCTTGCCGTTGTTTCGTTGGTTGCGCAACGTGTCTAAGCAGCGAAACAGTACGCTGGATGTGATGTGATAGGGCAGATTCCCTACCAGTTGGAATGGGGCATCCGGCACCATGTCGTCCCAGGATAGGCGTAGGAAATCGCCGTGTATCAGGTGGAAAGTGGGTCTGTCGTTGAATTTGACCCGCAGAGGTTCAAGCAGTCGTTCGTCAATTTCTACTGCGTACACTACGGCGTCTTTATCCAACAGCCTGATAGTCAGAGTTCCCCTTCCGGGACCGATTTCCAATATTATGTCGCCGGGTTTCGGATCGATGGCGTCGATAATCTCACTGGCGATGCGCTTATCCGCTAAGAAGTTTTGTCCTAATCCCTTCTTTGGTTTAGGACCACTCATTTTTGGTCCTTACGGTTTTGCGATATTGAGACCAATTCGGCTGCTAATTTGACGGCTTCCATCATGGATGTGGGATCCGCTTTGCCTGACCAAGCTATGTCTAAGGCGGTGCCGTGGTAGGGGGAAGTGCGCACAAACGGCAGTCCCAGGGTTACATTTACCGCTCGCATTCCGGCGATGCATTTCATAGGGATGATTCCCTGGTCGTGGTACATCGCCAGGATGGCATCATAAGATTTAGTATTTTGGAAGATGACATCCGCGGGGATAGGTCCCGCAATGCGGATTCCACGCGATTGTGCTTGTTGGACTGCCGGCTGAATTATTTCATTTTCCTCGGTGCCCAGTATGCCGCCTTCGCCGCCGTGGGGATTTAAAGCGCATACCCCGATTAAGGGATCGGGTAATTTCAATACGCCTTTCAGGAAGTCTTGGATGATGTTCAGGGTGCCGCTGATGCCATCGATGGTCAGGGTTTTTGGGACATCCTTTATGGGTAGATGAGTGGTTGCCAAAGCTATTCGTAGAGATCCGGCGATAAAGGACATCACGGTTTTATCGACGTTGGCGCCGTTGGCTAATAATTCGGTTTGTCCGGGGAATTCGATGCCGATGTTATGGAAGGCTTCCTTTGATATTGGTGCGGTGACTATTCCTTCCGTAATGCCATCGTTACATAGTGAGATCGCAATTTCAAGTGCGGCATGGGCGGCTTCCGCTGATTCTTTTTCCATCTTGCCCGGGTGGGGTTCGATGTCTTTTCCGGTGGAGATCACAGGAAACGTGCTTAGGGGAATATTGTCCAAGTTTTCGATAGTGGTGGTTTGGAATGTTAGGGGAATGTCCCACAGTTTTGCCGCTTCCCGGAAGATTTTTTCCTCTCCGATTAATATCCAATGGGCGGTTTCGATATCCTGTAAGTTGTTCAGGGTACTCACGATGACTTCAGGACCAACACCGTTGGGATCACCCATGGTGACTGCGATATGTGGTTTTTTCGATATGGTGTTCATTTGTATTGCTTCAATGATGGCAGTCAATAATAAAACCGGTCTGCCAGCGTTAGCCAATAGACCGGTAACACAGGGGATGGCTATTAGAAGAAGTACAACAATTGCAGCCGGTATGTCAAGCTTCGGTTCTGGACGTTGTCGGCGGTGTATGTTTTCCCCGGCTCGGGTTCGATCGGTTCGTTGTAGCCACGGGCGGCAACGTTGGTAATGGGAAATTGGTTTTCTCCGGTGACCTTCATCCGCAGGGCTAATCCGGGTTTAGGCCGGCAGTTTACCGCCAGCCACCAACGGAAAGCTTGCCCGTCCAGGACGATAAAATCGGTGTCTTCGAAGGTCCAGAGGAATCCGCGATAGATGCCGCCAAAGGCGCGGAAAGACAAGTTATCGGATATATTGTGGGTAATGGTTGCGCCAATAGCTTCGGAACGGTCGCCCTGATTGCCGCTTAGAGGGGATGTTCCGTCCGGATATAGGTTTCCGGACAGCCGGGGTCTTGGGGGCCAACGGGTGGTGGAGGTGGTGTATAACAGGACCAGGCGGTCACGATGGGATAGGTTGAAACGCACCTCCAGGCGGCTTTCCACGCTATCATATCCACCGGGGGGAAGCATGGTTAAATGTCCGCGGGCTTGGAACCGCTGGCGCAGATAGAGCTGCATGGGCCAAATGGGACGATAGGTGGACTTGATAACCCAGCGGTAGTATTCGGCGCCGTCGGCTAACCGGGTCCAGTTGTCCAGCTCTAATGCCAATACCAAGGGTCGGGCCACTTGGAAGCGGGAACTGATATATACGCCATCCTCGGCCTGGGGGATAGCGTTGTTGACGAACAGGGCGCCGAAAGTGGCGTCGCGCAAGTAGTAGGAATCTTCAAAGGTGGCGCCTTTATAACGGCGGTAGTTGGCGAAACCGCGATTGTAGGGGTTGTCGAAATCGACGTCGTAGTGGCGGTACAGTACCAGCAAATTCATCACGTTGTACTGGAAATACGCTGACATGACCGCCGCCATAGGGTCGTCCAAAGTCAGGTTTGCGACCCCTTCGGTGTTGATTTGGGCGATTTCAGCTTGTAGGGACAGGTTTGCGATGGTGGCAGCAATATCAATACCGAAGATGCGCCGTGCAGATTTGGCGTTGCCCCAGAATCGGGATTCGGCATCGGAATGATATTCCAACAGGGCTTCGGCATTTTGCGGGGAATCGGCGATCTCGTCGATTTCCTCAGGCTGCATTAGGG
>CBDVBD010000164.1:0-6964 GCA_965372135.1 uncultured bacterium
CCAGGTAAACTACCTTTGGTCGTTTCTTTCCCTCCTGAACATCCGCTAATTTCAACCCACCACCCTTTGCCGGTTCCCCGCCGGGCAGCATTTCCGGAAACACGCCCATTTCAATCGCACCGCGGGCATTGGCATCAAAATACAACGGGATAATATTGATATTCTTGTGTCCCGATAACGAAAACAACCCATCGACCAACGCCTTATTATCCCCGTAATGAAACACCTGGGGTCCCACAATCACCGTGACATCATCAGCGCTCGCCAATGTTTGGGCAGCTTGCTTCAACCGATCCTTATCCACCGATGCTTTATTAGCGGCTCCGGTAAAACTAACCTTCCCGTCGGCAATAAATCCTGCCACTGCTTTCAACAATTGTCCTTCGGTTCCGGGATTTGCTTGCAGCCAGTCGTCCGTGTACCGCGCTAAGTTACTGTCTCTGGCATCAATGGTTACTAACTTCGCTCCTCGATCAAGTGCTCGCCTTACCTGCACCCCCACCACCGAAAAATCAAAACGACTGTCCAACCCCACCGCCAAAATCGCATCGGATTTCTCAATATCCTTAATCGACACCGGCATGGTAAACAACTGCGACCACAGCCCAATTCCACCCCCCATAGAAATCCGAGCCGTGGAATCGATACCGTTGCACCCCAAACATTCCCGCACGAATTTCTGTGCCGCAAACAGGCTTTCATTGGTCAAATCCGGCGACACCAACATCAAAAACTCGCCCGGTTTGATACCCTTTAATTTCCCCCCCACCGTTTCCAACGCTTCTTCCCAAGCCACCTCCCTGAAATACTTACCTTTTTGCAACATCGGACGCTTGGCGCGCTCGAAATGATGCGTCATTTCCGGCATACAGAACCGTCCACGCACACACAACTGCCCATCATTGATTTCCGGGTCAAGGTTCGCCTTTATTTTCGACAACCTGCCGTTCTTGTAATACAGCTCCACTTGACACCCCAAACTGCAAAACGGACAGGTAGAAACCAGGGTCCCATCCGGCTTTCCATCCCATTTCGACGCTTTATCCGCTAACGCACCCGTGGGACACACATCCACACAGGCGCCGCAGAATTCACACCCCGCTTCCACATGTGTCCTCCCAAACGCCGGTCCGATTTTCGCCTTGGGACCGCGATAGGTAAACGCTAACACCCCATTCCCGCGCACTTCCTGGCACATCCGCACACACCTGCCGCACAGGATACAGATATTGTAATCCCGGTCGTAAAACGGATCTTCGTGTTCCGCCTCATACCCGTGATAGTAGATAGGATAATCGATATCCGTGATCTCCAACGCTTCCACCACGTCCTGAAGTTCACACTCTAAGTCGTTGGGACAGAACCGGCAGCCGGTGGTCACGCCTGCCTTACGAATCGTCCCCTGATAATCCTTGCACGCCTGACTTTCGTCACATATCAGGCAGCTTGCCGGGTGTTCGCTTAGGATAAGTTTCAGGATTTCCCGCCTGAGTTCCTTAAGCATCACCGTGTCCGTCAGGACTTTCAACCCTTCCTGCCCCATAGTGTTGCATGCCAACGGATACCCCCGCATCCCTTCGATCTCCACCATGCACATCCGGCACCCGCCAAACGGCGACAAATCCTTATGGGAACACAATGAGGGAATATAGATATCATTCAATTCCGCTGCACGCAGTACCGAAACCCCTTCCGGAAACGAATACTTCCGGTGGTTAATCTCCATTTTCAACGTTGTTGGTTCTTTTAATGCCATGTCCTAACCTGAAACTTTTCCAATTATCTTTTTATGCTTTCCTGCTAAATATCCTTTTTTTCTCTCCCCTGTCTTGTCCGCCTACTGGCGAATTTTGAATTTTGAGTTTTGAATTTGTTTAGAGTTTCGGAATTCGAATTTTTACGTGTCCGCCGACTGGCGGATTGCCAACTTCTTTATGATTCAATCATAATCGCATCACCCGCCACCGCATCGAACCGGCAGATTTCATAGCACGACCGGCACTTGATACACTTATCTTGGTCCAGGTTATGCGGTTCCGACCGGGGACCGGTGATAGCACCGGTGGGGCATACATTGACACACCGCTGGCAGCCGGTGCATTTATCGTCGATAATTCGATAAATCACCAACTCCTTACACACCGCCGCCGGACAGCGCTTATCCTTAATATGCGCAATGAATTCCCCTCGGAAATACTTCAATGTGGACAGAGCCGGATTGGGCGCGGTACCGCCCAATTGGCACAACGACCCGGCTTTAATCGTCTCAGACAGCTTCTCCAGTTTTTCCAGGTCGGACAGCTCGGATTTCCCTTCGCATATCCTTTCCAGAATATCCACCAAATGCCTGGTTCCCACCCGGCACGGTACGCATTTCCCACACGATTCCTGCTGGGTAAAGGTCATAAAATACTTCGCCATATCCACGATACACGTATCCTCGTCCACCACGATCAACCCGCCGGAACCCATAATGGAACCCGCTTCAGCTAAGTTTTCATAATCGATGGGGATATCCAAGAACTCTTCCGACAAACACCCACCGGATGGACCGCCACTTTGCACCGCCTTGAACGGCTTTCGAGTACCTCCACCGATATCGAACACCACTTCCCGAAGCGTAATCCCCAACGGCACTTCGATCAATCCGGTACGCCGCACCTTCCCCACCAACGAAAACGTCTTAGTCCCCTTGCTGGTCGATGTACCATAACTCGCATACCATTCTGCACCATTCCGAATAATGTTAGGCAAATTCCCCAACGTTTCCACATTATTGATAATGGTGGGCTTTCCCCACAATCCTTCCACCGCTGGAAACGGCGGACGCGAACGCGGCATCCCGCGCTTCCCTTCAATCGATGCGGTCAATGCAGTTTCCTCACCGCACACAAACGCCCCCGCCCCTTCCTTGATCTTGATGTCGAAACTGAAATCCGAACCTAAGATATTATCACCCAAAAGTCCCAAATCCCGCATCTGACCAATCGCTTTCTTCAAACGCTTTATCGCCAACGGATATTCTGCACGTATATACACATACCCCTGCGACGCCCCGATGGCATAAGCGGCAATCAGCATCCCTTCCAACACCGCATGAGGATCCCCTTCGATCAACGAACGATCCATAAATGCCCCCGGGTCGCCCTCGTCGGCGTTGCAGATCAAATACCGTTGATCGGAATCGGTCCCTCGGCAAATCTGCCATTTCTTCCAGGTAGGAAATCCAGCCCCTCCCCGACCCCGAATCCCGGATTCCTTAATCTCGTCAATCACCGCCTGATAAGGCATTTCCAAGCATTGCTCGAGTCCTTTATACCCATCCCGCGCCAAATAATCATCGATCTCGTCAGGATCGATAATCCCGCAGTTTCTGAGGACAATCCGCACCTGAGGCTTCAGCATAGGCATATCAAAAAACTTGGGAACATCCTCAATGTCCTCATCCCCATAATGCCCGGCAAGGCGGAATTTCGGGATCTCCTTATCCTTGAAAAACCCATCCAGTATTTGCGGAACGTGCTTTTCTTCCACGTTGGAATAGCTTACCCGCGGTTTTCCCGGCATCTGGACGTCCATCAGCGGTTCCAAATAACACGGACCCACACACCCGACTTGGATGATGCGTGCCTTGATTTTCTTCTTCTTTAGATAACCTTCCACCGCCTTTTGGGTATCACCGGCACCCGCTGCCAGTCCACACGATCCAGCCCCAAAATAAATGATCGGAATCGGACTATTCTGACGGTCGTTGAACTTCTTAATCGCCTGTTTGCGCCGTTTTTCAATCGCTGTCGTATTCATCCAGGATCCCCTGTATCTTTAAGACCGACATTTGACTATAGGTTTTATCATCCACCATCACCACCGGTGCCAATGCACAGCACCCCAAACACATCACCCGGTCGATATCGAACTTTCCGTCTTCGGTGGTCTCACCGGTTTCCACCTCCAAATGCAGCTTGGCGGTTTCCAATATCTGCTCACCTCCTTGCACATGACAAGCGGTACCCAAACACACCTTGATATGGTGTTCTCCGGGCGGATGGAAACGAAATTGCGCATAAAATGTCGCCACCCCGTAGATTTCGTTTTCCGATATCTTCAGCCACCGCGAAATCTTACTGATGGTTTCCGGCTGTAAATAACCGTACGCTTCCTGGGTACGCTGCAACACGGGGATTAAATCCCCTTGTTCTCCCTTAAATTCCTGCATCAGTGCTGAAACAGCTTCCTTGGACATGGTGTTATGCCTTCCTATATCGCTGCCTTCGACTCTGTTGATTGTTGTATGTTACATCGGGTCTTGTCCCGAATGGTCGGGATGTGACTTTATGCTTTTCAACTTCCCCCCCGGCTTGTCCGTCAACCGGCGGATTTCTAACATCTTTACGTGCTCTGGGTTACTGGTTACTCGCGTTGTCTTCCAACCTCCCCCCCGGTTCCCGGGGGGGAATAAAGGGGGGGCACTTGCAAACTTTCCAACTTTCTAACTTTTCAACTTTTCCCCTACTGTCATGTATCTTCACTTGGCAGTATGGTTTGTGTCATTGCTTACCGCAGCCCCAATTCATAAATCTTCTTCGCCAATGTCCAGGTGTCGCCGTCAAACCCGAGCAATCCAATTCCAGCCTTGTTGGCAAGAGCTACCACATCGTCCGCAGGCTTTTTATCCCGGGAAAACACGATACCAGCCACATCCACCAAATTCGCCGCCGCAATCAGATTCTTATGAGTCTGCAATGTCACTAAGAGATTCCCGGCTTTGGTGCCGATGATGTCACTCACCATATCGGAAATATAGACCCCCTCGATCTCCTTGTCTTCATACTGGTTAAAAACCGTAAGTCCGGCTTTCTCAGCAAGTTCGGAAACTTTCATTGCTTCGCCTTTCGTTATTTCCAAAATTCACTTTAATTTCTGAATAATATTAGTAAAGGTCGGTCAATCCCACATCCGCCAGTACCACCCCATGGCAAGTATCCGGTGATTTCCGCAGATTACAGGGAACTACCACGATTTTCTTGTTGGGATCATCCAATCCTTGGTTGAAATACTCGTTTAAAGCGGTGATTCCCTCATCGGAAATGCAGGCTTCGGTGGAATGAGTGGTATCGGCACACAACGCCGTATACACCCATCTCTTCCGATCCTCATCCTGCATTGCCACCTCGAAAACACCGCATTCGTTATCGCAGTTCATGCACAGCATCAATGCCATGACGTCTTCTAAGGCGATCACTTTGGAACACTTATCGCACTTCAAATCGAATTTCGATGCCTGGAAACCGCCCAGATGGCTCCAAAAATGTTCCCCCTCCCGGTAATCATCAATCGGAGGCACCGGCTCCTCGGAAAAAAAGGATATCCGATTCCGGCAGTGGAAACAACCTTCAATAATCAGATAGCCGCTGCGTATATTACACATAGACCATCGGTGATCGCAAACTGCTTCACTCATATTCTCTCCTGTACGGTTGGGATGCTTTAATGTGCAACTAAATGTTTACCAGTAGGTTATAATGTGATATATATCTCATTTGTTCGGAGGGCTTTGTGAAAAAAAGTCTATACTAAAATATAGAATAATTTTTTAATATTGTCAAGGGAAATTATGACGCATGCAAAGCGATTCGTGAGGATTTCTGCGGCATTACGGCAGCATTCATATCACTTTTTATTATCCTAACCCCTGTCACTCTCCGGAAACCTTCACCATTTATCATCCCGCAACCTAACCTGTCATCCCGATCCCCTTCTGTCATCCTGAACGCAGTGAAGGATCTCGTCAGTCCACCCACATTGGCTTGTCCACCTCTGGCGGACTTGCCCGCCCCTGGCGGGTTTCGAGTTTGGAATTTTGAATTTGTTTCGAACTTGTCCGCCTATGGCGGATTTCGATATTCGAATTTCGGATTTTCTTTGCTTCGAACTTGTCCGCCCACCGGCGGATTTCGAGATGGAATCCAGCTTTATATGTAATCCCCGTTGTTTTGCAAATCCCCTATTTCAATAGCACCAGCTTCTGTGTGAAACTTGGTTGGTTATTTATACCACCCACCACAACAAAATAGGTTCCGGATGTGAGATTGTTGATTGGTAGAGGGATGTTGGTACTTGAACCAGCTTGCAATCGTATTTGAAACGATTGGGCTTGCCTGCCCAAGATGTCATAGATGCGAATTTGAATCGGATCGGTAATGATGATTCCGGATAGATTTAGAAAGGCTGTGGAATTTGCTGGATTGGGGTAAATCCAGGCAGCGATGTCATTGGGCTTCAATGCAAGTTGATGGGAGGGAGGTGCTGCATTGTAAGGACCGTGGTAAAAGGTTCTATCGGTACCCATGTTCCAACTGATAAGTTGAGAAAAGCGACCATCATACACATAGGTCCGTTCTCCTTCCGGAAAATTCAGCCGAAAACTCAGAGTCTGAAAATGATCCGGAGTTATGTAAATACTGTCCGCGTCTGTAGTCGGTACAACTCTTACTGAATCCCCCCAAGGGGCACAGATATAGCCTTGAATAGGTGTACCAGTTCTTACTGAATCGAAACTGTTACCACCGTCCAGGGTATAATAATACCAATATTCACCCCCGGGATCGGTCTGGATTGCAAAATTGAAATCCGTTAATGCATCCACTCCCGACCAACTGCGCCAGATCCATTCAGCCGTTAATGGTATATTAGCAGTTGACACCAGATCCCAGGATATCCCGAAATCCGTAGTTCTCCACACCTGTGGGGGTGGAAATGTCCAATAAGTAGTAGCAAGGAATGCAAATCCAGGATTTGTTGAGGATGTATGAAGAGAGACAAATGTCTCTAATGATGGAGGGAAATTATGCATTTGCCAAGATTGACCACCATTATCACTAACATATAAATGGTTAGAATATGTAATGGAGTAGCAAGGAATGCAAATCCAGGATTTGTTGAGGATGTATGAAGAGAGACAAAT
>CBDVBD010000165.1:0-6936 GCA_965372135.1 uncultured bacterium
AAATTGTCAACCATGTCCTGAAACATCTGTAAACTATCTTATGATACTGTACACCCTCACCTGACACTATCAAAATCAACATCGGCTCGGTGGGAGCTCGTCTTTGGAGTGCGCAAGCTTGCTTGCGCCTTGGAAACGGGAAGCTTGCTTCCCATTTAATATAAATCGAGCGGTGCGGGCTTCGAGCCCCGCCGCTCAGTTTTGTGAACAAAAATATTTCAAGGTGTTAATATGAGAAAGCAGGGTATTTGCGCATATTGCGGGGAGAAGGACTTTGTAGAATCAGACCATGTTCCTCCTAGAGGTTTTTTTTCAAAGCCACTTCCATCGGTAGGCATCATTACTGTGCCATGCTGTGACAAATGTAATGATCGAATTGCAAATTCGAGGTATGATGAGACTGTAAGAAACATCATAAGCTATTGTGCTGACAGTGATCATCCTGCAATTGTAGAAGACATCAGCAGAAGAAGGATTGAATCATTACGATGGGGTCGGCAATCTAATCTGAGTCACTTATTAGAAATTACAGAACTATTACAGCCTGTCACGGACTCAGGCATTTATCTGCCTGAACAACCTGCTTTTGATCTTGATATTCCAAGATTTAATATCTTTTTTGATAGAATGACTCGAGCACTTCATTATTATGAGACTGGGGAGATTATTAATGAGCAAAGGGTAGAATGGGAACCTTATCCATCACTACTATTTCAAAAAAAAGAAAAAATCTTAGAAATACTTGAAAGAGCTGCAGGTAAGATTAATAAAATAGGAACGTTTGATGAATTTATATATGCCAGATTTCAACATCCAGAATTGAAAAGCTATTTTTGGATTATGTGGTTTTATGAGAAATTATTAGTATTTACTTGGACCAAACCATCAAAGAGGATAGATCAAGAAGGCGTTCCCGATTTTATTTCGCCCTGAAAGGGCACAACAGAGTAGCCCAGGGCAACGCCCTGGGTAAGTGGAATCCACCAATCCCCCCTCTTTTCCCCACTTGAAAAGGGGGGAAAAGACTGGATCCCGCATCAAGTGCGGGATGACATAAAAACCAAACGAGTTATGGTGTAAATAATGAACTTAGATAAATGGACAATAAAAGCGCAAGAAGCCCTACAGAGGGCACAGACCGAAGCCCGGGATCATAAACGGCAATCCCCCACTTTAGTCATCCTGAACGCAGTGAAGGATCTCTCTTCACCATTTCATGTTCAAATAAAACATAGCATATAAACCCGAATATTCGATACTATTGCAAGGAATTCGAATGGGCGATTATTATGTCTATATCATGACAAACAAATCCGGAACCCTGTACACCGGAATGACAAATGATTTAGCTCGCCGCGTATATAAACATAAGAATAAGTTATTTCCCGGTTTCACACGAAAATATAACATAACAAAATTAGTATATTATGACGTTTTAGAAAATCCCTATGACGCCATAGTTGCTGAGAAAAGAATTAAAGGGTGGAGACGAGAGAAGAAGATTAAACTAATAGCTGATTTTAATCCTGAGTGGAGAGACTTGGGAGTTGATGTGCTTGGGGAAGGATGAGATTCTTCACTACGTTCAGAATGACTCCTCAATAGTCACCCTGAGCGAAGCGAAGGGTCTCATGACAGTGTAGAAAAGAGATTCTTCACTGCGTTCAGAATGACAAAAAATGGTGATAGATTATGAACTTAGATAAATGGACAATAAAAGCGCAGGAAGCGCTGCAGCGGGCACAGACCGAAGCCAGAGACCGCAATCAGCAAGCTCTAGTGCCCATGCACCTGCTATACGGAATGCTGGATGATCCGGATGGGATCGTACCCGATATCCTGCGGAAAATCGGGTTGGATTACAACCAAGCCCGGTCGGAAATCGAACAGGAATTGACCCGGCTACCGCAAGTCACCGGCGAAGGCGCCGGACGAACCCACTTGTCCCCGGAACTGAACGAGGTCATGGAGCAAGCCCTGAAGGAAATGACCCAGCTCCAGGATGAGTATGTTTCGGTGGAACACCTGCTTTTGGCAATGGCGGAACATCCGAAAGATCCGGCAAGTGCTTTGTTAAAGAAATGGGGGTTGCGCCGTGACCGGATTATGAAGGCGTTGATGGATATTCGCGGCAGCCAACGGGTAACCGACCAGGACCCGGAAGGCAAATACAAAGCCTTGGAACGCTACAGCCGCGACCTGTGCGACCTAGCTCGCCAGGGTAAACTGGATCCGGTGATCGGGCGTGACGAGGAAATCCGGCGGGTGCTGCAGGTATTGTCCCGCCGCACCAAGAACAACCCAGTATTGATCGGCGAACCGGGAGTGGGGAAGACCGCTATCGCCGAAGGCATCGCCCACCGCATCGTAGAAGGCGACATACCGGAAAACCTGAAATCGAAACGTCTGGTAGCGCTGGATTTGGGAGCGTTAATCGCCGGCGCCAAGTTCCGAGGGGAATTCGAGGAACGCTTGAAAGCAGTGCTGAAAGAAATCAGCAAAAGCGACGGCGAAATCATCCTGTTTATCGACGAACTGCATACGTTGGTGGGAGCCGGCAAAGCGGAAGGATCCATGGATGCCTCCAACATGTTGAAGCCAGCACTGGCAAAGGGCGAATTACGCACCATAGGTGCCACTACATTGGACGAATACCGAAAACACATCGAGAAGGATGCAGCACTGGAGCGCCGCTTCCAGCCGGTGATAGTGAGTGAACCATCGGTGGAAGACACCATATCCATACTTCGCGGATTGCGTGAAAAATACGAAATACACCACGGGGTGAGGATCACCGATTCGGCGCTGGTATCTGCAGCGGTGCTGTCCCATCGTTACATTTCCGACCGGTTTCTACCTGATAAAGCCATTGACCTGATTGACGAAGCCGCCTCGAAACTACGTATCGAAATCGATTCCATGCCGGAAGAGTTAGACGAAGTGGAACGCCGGATTCGCCAGTTGGAAATCGAGCGAGAAGGCATCAAACGTGACAGGAATAAATCATCCAAAGAACGGCTGACGAAGCTCGAAGAAGAAGTTTCCGAATTGAAATCGCAAGCCAAAGACCTGCGGGAACATTGGCGAAAGGAAAAGGAAATCATCGCTGCTATCCGCCAATTGAAGGAGCAGATTGAACAAGCCAATACTGACGAAGCACAAGCGGAACGGGATAACGATCTGCGCAAAGTGTCCGAAATCCGCTATGGTGTGTTAACCGACTTAAATAAGCGATTGGATGAGAAGAAAGCAGATTTAACCGAACTGCAAAAAGACCGGTGCATGTTGAAGGAGGAAGTGGATGAGGAAGATATCGCCAACGTGGTATCCCTGTGGACGAAGATTCCGGTGTCGCGGATGTTGGAAAGTGAACGGGAGAAGCTGATACATATGGAAGACCGGTTACACCAGCGTATAATTGGTCAGGATGAAGCGGTTACGGCGGTGTCCAATGCTATCCGTAGAGGTCGAGCCGGTTTGTCCGAAGAGAACCGTCCGATTGGGTCATTCATATTCTTAGGACCGTCTGGAGTGGGGAAGACCGAACTAGCACGGGCGTTGGCAGAATTCCTGTTCGACGACGAAAACGCCATGGTGCGCATTGATATGTCCGAGTACATGGAACGGCATTCCGTGTCGCGTCTGGTGGGCGCCCCTCCAGGATATGTGGGCTACGAGGAAGGCGGTCAATTAACTGAATCAGTACGACGGAAACCCTATGCAGTGATACTACTGGACGAAATCGAAAAAGCCCATCCCGATGTGTTCAACGTGCTGTTACAGGTGCTGGACGACGGCAGATTAACTGATAATCAGGGTCGTACCGTAAATTTCAAGAATACGGTGATCATTATGACATCGAACTTAGGATCAGCAATGATCAGGGAAAGAGCTGAACAGGGTCAGGAATTAGATGATGAGATTAAAGAACGCATGCGAATGATGCTTCGGGAAACGCTGAAGCCCGAATTCCTGAATCGAATCGACGAAGTGCTGATTTTCCGGTCGTTGAGCAAGGAAAACCTACAGAGCATCGTGGAAATCCAAATCGAACGCTTGCGACAGAAAGTTATTGCTCAGGGCATGGATCTGGAATTGAAAAACGGTGCGGTGGATTTCCTGCTGGATCATGGTTATGATCCCGCCTATGGCGCACGACCGTTGAAACGTGCGCTGCAGCATTACATCACAGATCAATTAGCCAATCGCATCTTAGCCGGTGATTTCGGTCCTGGTGATCGTATTGTGGTGGAAAAAAAGGATGATTCCCTTGATTTTGTGCGATTAAATGATTAATTTTATCCCCATGCTGAACGGTCGGCATGGGGATTTTTTATAGTTCTTTGGAGTGCGCTCCTAAGGGGCGCTTTATCGCGGGAAGCTTGCTTCCCGCTACTGAAGCAGGCTTTATAATCTAAAAATGATAGCAAGCTATCGTACTCCAAATTAAAAGATCGGTCTCACAATGATCCTTCCTTACAACAACACCTGGCCCCAAATTGCCCCCACAGCTTTCCTGGTGGATAATTGCGACATCATCGGAGATGTAATAATCGGTGAACAATCTAGCGTGTGGTTCCATGCGGTTGTGCGTGGAGACATCCATTACATTCGCATCGGTGATCGTACTAATATTCAGGACTTGAGCGTAGTGCATGTTACGGTGGATACACACCCCACAATCATCGGATCCAATGTCACCGTCGGTCACAATGTGGTGCTGCACGGCTGCACTATAGAAGATAATTGCCTGATTGGTATGGGTGCTCGTATCCTGGATGGCGCTGTCATCGGTCACAATTCTTTGGTGGCGGCGGGTTCAGTGGTCAAGCAGGGATTCAAAGTACCGTCGGGAGTTTTGGTAGCCGGAGTACCAGCTACCATCCGGCGTGATCTGCGACCGGAAGACTTAAGGGAAATCGACCTGTCGGCTCTGCGTTATATTGACTATTCAGCTAAATATCTTTCGGGTGGTTATAGAGGTCAGATTGTTCCTGAAGAGGTTCGGATAAACAATGACCGAAAAACAATCACTAATTGATAAACTCAGTGCTGGACCATTGGTATTGGACGGCGGTATGGGAACCCAGTTATTCGACATGGGGCTCGGTGTGTCGCAGTGTCCCCACGCCTGGAATACCGAACATCCTGACAAAGTCCGATCTATCCATAAAGCCTACTACGATGCCGGTGCAGACATCATCTTTACCAATACCTTTGGCGCTAACAAATACCGATTATCGCAATTCGAGCTACAGGATAAGGTTTCTGAACTGAATCAGGATGGGGTGGAGGCAGCAAAGCATTTGGGGGATCGCTCTTATTTAATCGCTGGCGACATCGGTCCAACTGGATACCTGCTGCAGCCCTACGGCGAACATCATCCCGATGATTTCGTACAGTGTTTCCGGGATCAAGCACAAGCCCTTGAACAAGCTGGAGTGGACCTATTCGTAATAGAGACCCAATCCGATCCCCAGGAAGCCCTTGCAGCGATACAAGGAATCCGAAAAGAATCAACCAAGCCGATTATCGTCAGCTTCTCCTTCCAACTTGGCAAGCAGGGATATCGCACCATGATGGGTACTTCCCCCAAAGAAGCCTTGGAAGCCGTGCAAGATATGGACATCCAGGGATTCGGCGTTAACTGTGGTGAGGGAATGGAAAAGTACCACGACTTAGTACCAATTCTGCGACCACTGACCGATCTACCATTGATGGTCAAACCCAACGCTGGTGTTCCGGAAATGGTGGGAGGTGTCACTAAGTACAGTGAGTCACCATCGGATTTCCAGCGAATGGTTCCGGAAATCCTGACTGCCGGTGCCAATTTAATCGGTGGTTGCTGCGGAACCACACCCGATCACATAAGGGTTATACGTGAGGCAGTCGATGCCCATCGTTGAAATATCATTGGATAAACTGGATACCAAAGAAATCATCCGGCTTGCCGGTGGCGGCGACATTGATCAGAATCCCGCAATCCGTAAATCATTGGAATGGGCGATATCCGAATCCAATACGCTAATCGATGGAAAAGGAATATACCAAATATTCCCGGCTTCAGATGACACCGATCACATATCAATCACCCCTAACCCAAGAGAAACAATAACCTTCCCATTCCCCGGGACATCACCAACCACCGGTGTCGAAGCTGTGGTTGTGTTCGTAACCACTATCAGCAGCGCACTTGAGAAGGAAGTGGAACGACAGTTTAGCCAGGGTAATCAGCTCGAAGCACTGTTCTTGGATTCCGCTGGATCATTAGCAGCTGAAGGAGTAGCTGCCAAATTAGCTCGGGTTGTTGAAAGGGAAAATAGAGAAAAAAACTGGCGCACCGGTTATCGATTCAGCCCAGGATACTGCACCTGGGATATGGAAATCCAGAGGGACATATTTCGCATACTCCTTGCTGGAGACATCGGAGTGGAATTAACTGAATCATTACTGATGCTCCCCCGAAAGTCGATTTCCGGAGTGATATTCTTCGGAAAAACATTGGATCCATTGAATCCATGCATAACTTGCAAACAACGCGGTTGCAAAGACCGAAGGTCGTAGCAATTAGATTGAAAATTTGAAAAATACATCAATATAGAGGAATTCGGGCATGTACCATGAAATATTTCAGGCGGTAGTGAAAGGGGATGCAGACAAAACAAAACTCATGTGTCAGCAAGAATTATCGGGGGATGCTTCGGCAAATGACATCCTGAACAAGGGATTGCTGCCGGCAATGGAAGAAGTCGGCAGGTTGTTTCGTGATGGTGAGTATTTCTTACCCCACGTGATTATCGCCGCAAAAGCAATGGATGCTGGAATGGAAATCCTAAAACCTCACCTTGCCGATTCTGATGCTGCCACCCGGACAAAAGTTGCTTTGGGAACCGTCAAAGGCGATCTGCATGACATTGGAAAAAACCTGGTGGGGAT
>CBDVBD010000166.1:0-6881 GCA_965372135.1 uncultured bacterium
AACAAGTGTAAACTATGTCATGAAACACTTGTAAACCATGTCATGATATCATACAGGGACACATGACAGCACAGTAAAACTAACCCGCCCTTGGGATGGCGGTAGGACTTGGGGCGTTTCCCGCCCAGGCGGGATACTCTGTAACACCCCGTTGGGATTGAGGATGTCATCCAGCGGTTGGCGGACTGACCTACTGTACTGTCAAGTGGGGACACATGACAGCACAGTAATAACTTAGTTGGATTGAGATAAAAAACGTGAGGGAAAAGATGATGAAAAGTAGTTATACGAAATGGGTGGTGGGGGATAAGATTATTTTGGTTTTGCTGGTGTTACTGCCGCTTCTTGCTGTCAATGTGTTTGCGCAGTACGGTAAAGTTCAAGGCAAGGTGATCGATGCCGAGACCAAAGAACCATTGAACAGTGTCAATGTAGTATTAAAAGGGGAACACTTTAATTCCGGCGCTGTGACAGATTTGGAAGGTTATTATAACATATTGGGGATTCCGCCAGGTACTGCAGTGACGAACTTGGATGGTTATTATAACATATTAGGGATTCTGCCAGGCACTTATGAAGTGAAATTTCTGTATGTCGGCTACAGGACCATTGAGGTTTCGGGGGTTGAAGTCTGGTCGGATTTGACCACTCGTTTAGATGAGATGATGAATCCTTCGGTGGGAGATTTACCAGCTTGTCGAATTGAATGGGAACGACCCAATATTGTTATTCCAGAGGAGGT
Source organism: uncultured bacterium (assembly GCA_965372135.1). Classification (GTDB taxonomy): domain Bacteria; phylum Electryoneota; class RPQS01; order CBDVBD01; family CBDVBD01; genus CBDVBD01. The sequence goes on from CBDVBD010000166.1 coordinate 743, forward strand.
TGTTCAAGAAGAGGTTTACGATCCGGAACCAGTGATGGTGTCGTCGGATGAATTGGAGCAGACTATTATCACCGCTAACATGGAAACCCCAATAATGCCGGGGAAGAATGTGATCTATTGTTCCACATTTCAGATAGCGTGGAATATGATGCAGGATTCCATTATCAAGGAAGATATCTTGTTGGAAGGTAATCCGGAGATTGCCCGGATGTTGAATAAGCAATTGTCCACCTCTGCAGATATTTCGGAAGATTGTTATGTGGCGATGGTGGATTTTCTCACCCAGGAATTTCTGGATCAGATCAACCTTGTGTTAAAGGAAAAGTTTGGCGACCAGGCACCTCCCGAAGTGGTTGAGGATATCCATCCTGGATTGCCAACGTTTTTTGCCTATGCCTATCTGTACAAGAACTTGAAATTTGAGCATGATTTCGAAGTCATACCTAATCCGATCTACTTTAAAACAACAGACGACACCATAAAATTGAAGGCATTTGGTGTTCCCTCGCGTGGTGAGCGGGACACCATTAGAAATCAAGTAACGGTTGTTGATTACAAAGACAACAATGACTTCATTCTCAAATTGCTCAGCAAGTCACCCGACGATGAAATAATACTCGCTAAGATTTCACCGAAAGAGACATTGTTGGAAACGATTCAATGGGTACAAGAACGGATATCGTTGGGGACACTGGGTAATGTGAAAAACAATGAGCCGGTGCAAATCCCTAAGTGTGATTTTAATGTCAAGCACTCGTTTGATGAATTTCCGGGGAAACTCGTAGAGAATTCTGGGTGGGAGGGATGGTTTGTATCAAAGGCTGTGCAGTGGACACGGTTCCGGTTGAATGAGAAAGGGATTGTGTTGAAATCGGAAGCAAGACTCGGGATGAGGTCGAGCAGATCATATCCGGTCACAAAAAAACCGCGACTGTTTGTGTTTGATAAGCCATTTTTGATTTGTTTGCGGCAGAAGGACGGGCGGTATCCGTATTTTGCGATGTGGGTGGATAATGGGGAGTTGTTGATGGGGTGGGAGGAATCTGAATGATCGGGCATATTGGTGGGATCGGGGGTCGATGTTCGATTATTTGCATTAATTTTGGAAAGGGAAGTTGTTTGGAAAAGGTAAACGTTTGCGAAAGGCTGAGGGAATGAAAATCTGCGCTGGCTTTTGGGTCTGTTTGTTGTTTTTGATTGCGACTGGGGTTGAAGCAGTGGAATCTGATTCCACAGAACAGCGTACACGCTTGCTTCGAAAGTCACGCAGCCTGTTCCCGATTTTGATGTACGATTCCGATGTGGGGGTGGGAATGGGCGGAAAGGCGATACTGAAGAACTATTTGGGGCGACAGGAGTCCTTCGATCTGCTCCTGTTTTACGCCACTAAGGGTGAGCAATCGGTTACGTTGGTGACATCCTTTCCTGACAGGGAGATTCGGCAAGGGGCGGAGTATCCATTGGCGGTCGATGTGGAGTTGGCATTCGGCAAGAGTTTACTTAGTAATTTCTTTGGATTTGGGAACAAGTCAGAGGATAATGAGTGGCAGTTTCCCAGGGAGACCGCTTCGATAGAATTCTCTGCCGGACGGGGATTTACGGAACAGGTTGTGGGTGAAATCGGAGTGAGCTATCTCCACAATAGTGTATATGATTATGAGGGGGAAAATCCATTAATGCACCCCGATGTGCCTGGTGCTGGGGAAAGTGATGTGTCGCTGATTGCCGCTGGATTGCGTTGGGACACGCGGGATAGTTATATCAATCCGCACCGGGGAATAAATATTGAGGCTGCGGCTGATGTGTCATCGGAAGCGATAGGCAGCGATTTCGATTTCCAGCGGTTTTTCTTGAAGACTAACGGGTATTGGCAATTATGGTCGCCGAATAATATATTGGCGGCAAGGTTTTGGGCGCAGCATGTCCGGCACACCGCTCCTTATTTCCTGATGAGCACTCTGGGCGGGGGTGGAACCCTCCGGGGATTCAAGGTAGAAAGGTTCGTCGATCATGCCATGACATTGGTGTCGGTGGAATACCGATTTCCGGTGTATGGGAAATTGGGTGGGGTTCTATTTATGGACAGCGGGCGGGTGTATCCTACGATCCGGGATGTTACGCTGAAGGATTGGCATAACAATGTAGGGGTAGGACTCCGGTACTATTTAACTAATTTCGTGGTTCGGGCTGATATTGGTAGTAGTGATGAGGATTCGCGGGTGTTTTTCAATTTTGGGCACGTGTTTTAGGGGCATTTTTGGGTTCTGAAATAGGGTAATCCGGATTATGATTCCTATGTAGTTTTTGTGTGCAAATCGTTTTAGACTGTAAAGGTGCCTTGAAATCCCAGATTTTTACCAAGGAGGCGGCATGTACTGGTACAGTAGAAAACTTGCATTGATTTTGTGTGCGCTTTCTATAATAATGTTTGTATCCTGTTCAAAGAAATCACCACCGGAACGAGTGGTGCAAGTGGGTGAGGAGATTGTGCTGGGGATGGTGTTGATTCCCGGGGGGGAATTCACGATGGGAAAGGAAACCAAGAGCGGGGACTATCCGGAACATACGGTGTATGTGGATTCTTTTTATATGGATCAGTATGAAGTTACCAACGCCGAATGGTTGGAGTATTGCGAGGATACCGAAAAGGAAAAACCGATTTTCTGGGGAGTAGAGAAATTTCGGTGCGGGATGGATTATCCTAACCACCCGGTAATTGGGGTGTCCTGGGCGCAGGCTGAAGCCTATGCGGAATGGTGCGGGAAGCGACTCCCCACCGAAGCGGAATGGGAATACGCCGCCAGGGGTGGATTGGAGGGGAAGAATTTTCCGAATGGTGATGATGTGACGTTGGACGAGGTCAACTTCAAGGGGTCTGAAGGGACGGACCCGGTGGGGAGTTACGCACCAAACAGCTATGGGTTATGCGATATGTCAGGCAATGTGGGGGAATGGGTGGCGGATTGGTGGAGTGATGATTATTATGAAAATAGTCCCTACGAGAATCCACAGGGTCCGGACGAGGGAACCTTCAAAGTTGTCCGCAGCGGCGGGTGGTTTGCCGGCAAATATTGTAATAGAGTGTATGCCAGTATCGCTCTCCCGGAACATTGGGTGGATTTCAATGCGGGATTCCGGTGTGTGAAGGATGAGCCCGGAAGAAACACGGGCAACAAGTAACCCGTACCACCCGACGATAAGAGCATACAATCAATAAACCGGAATTGATCATGCTTAGAATCACAGTCATTTTAGGGGTGCTTTTCCTCGTGTTAGGACAGATTAGTTTCTGTCAAGATTTTACCTTCCATTGTGAACTTAAGCCTGAGAAAAACGAGTATTTAGTGGGAGAACCAGTCTGGATATCTGTATGTTTGTACAATAACAGTTCAGATGTAATCTATATTAGCAGGTATCAATTAAAAGCAAGTATGGTAGTAAAAGATCATCATGGTAATCAATATAAATTAACAAGTTTTATTGATTTTTTGTATTTTCCAACTCTATATCCTGGAGACTCATTGTCGTTTTTCAGAAATATTGATATGGATTACGGAACCAGGTACAACGCCGGAAATTTTTCCGTTTTTCCTCCTGGTCAATATACCGTTACTTGTCAAAAAAACATGATAAACGACCCGATGTTATTACCGGGGGAGTTCAAACAATTGGCAATAAGATCTTTTGAAATAACATCGAACCAAATCGGTTTTCGAGTAGTTGAGCCTGAAGGTGATGAAGCAGAAGCTTTTCGGCTGTATAATCGTTTTCGAGGTAGGGAAGAAAAATCCAAGAGACTTGATTATGCAGTGCGGCTTATTGAGGAGTATCCTAATAGCGCCTATATAGAGTGTGCGCATATCTGCGTTTTATCTCTATGCGATACGAAGGATTACGAAGAATTGTTCTGGAAATACAATTGGCAATTGTTAAACAAGTATCCGGACTCCCATTTTGTTGAGGATGCAGTAACCAATAGAGAACAGTTTTTCCGAAACAATCGCGATTCACAAGGAGCACGGGCATTTTTCGAAGAAATAATACTTGATCACCCTGCCACTGAAGTGGCAAAGGAAGCGCAATGGCGTCTAAATCGGTTGGATAAGTTGACAGTAGATCAGTGGATCAATCTTCACAAGCTGACACGGAAACAAAAGGAGGAGTTGGGATTAGAAAAGGCTCATTAGTTGACGGTATTGGAGTCATGTGATGTGCTTCTGGAGTGCGGTAGCTTGCTACCGCATGCGCAAGCAAGCTTGCGCACTCCAAATTTTCCACCGCGGGGTGGGGAATCGAGATTCGTTGACACCCTATGGCGCGGAAAATTTAGATAGAGGCAGATTACGGAAAGGGAAGAAAAGTTGATCAATGTACCGGTGTTTAACGACTTTATGCGTGACCTTGAGGGCAAACAGGAATTCTCCGGTGTGGTGCTGTTGAAGAAGGGTGACGAGGTGTTGTTTTCCGGGGCTTACGGGTATGCCAGCCGGGGTTGGAAGGTGCGAAATGTACTGGAAACGCGGTTTGCTACCGCCTCGATTACCAAGATGTTTACCGCGGTGTCGGTGCTGCAGCTTATCGATGGCAGGAAGCTGGCATACGAAGACAAGGCATTGGATTTGCTGCAGTTGCAGGGCACATCTATCCCGCAGGACGTTACGGTGTATCATCTACTGACGCACACCTCAGGGATTGGCGATTATTTCGATGAATCGGATTCAGACACTGCCGATGATTACGAAAAGGTATGGAAGGATGTGCCGTGCTATTCGATAAGGAATTTGTCGGATTTCCTGTCTTTGATAGTTAATCAGCAACCCTCATTTCAGGCTGGCAGGGAATTCAGCTATTCCGATGCCGGATTTATTCTGCTGGGGTTGATAGTGGAAAAGGCGTCTGGGATGAGCTATCATGATTATGTGGTTGAAAATGTGTTTCGCAAAGCCGGGATGATGCGTTCCGACTTTTTTACCACGGATGGCGTGGAAACCGATGTGGCGGAAGGTTATTTGGCGGTTAAGGATTCCGAGGAACAGATAACCGGATGGCGGTCGAATATTTTTAGCGTGCCGCCGATTGGTGCATCCGACGGAGGCGCTTTTACCACTGCTCATGATCTGGCGCGATTTTCAAGGATGCTTAGGAATCGGGAATTGTTGTCTTACGATATGACTGGTGAAATGTTCACGCCCAGAGTACATATGGCTGACGATGAGGGAATTACGTGGAGGTATTGTTATGGCCTGTATTGTTTGAGTGTCGATGATAGTATCCTGGCGTATGGGCACGGTGGCAGCGACCCGGGGGCGAGCGCTACAGCGTATTATTATCCTGATGCGGATATCGATGCGGTGGTGTTGGGGAATCAAAGCGATTGCGCGGGTGCGGTGACACGTAAGATAAGGGAAATGATGGTGATTAATTTGACAAGCTGACTAAGATTTTACCGATTTGACAACATTACGATTAGAAGAAAACAACATATACGGAGTACAAAATGATGAGTGAATCCTACAAACTAAAGTGGTATTTGGAGTCGATTTTTCCGGGGGGATCGGATTCGAAGGAATTCGAAGAATTCCGTAACGGAATCGACGTCGATTTGGATAAGGCTCAGAAGAGGCTGGAAGAGTTGCCCTATACTCTGGATGACGTCACGAGCACCAAATGGATCGCATTCATGTTGATGGTGCAGGACATCACAAAGCGAATTTCTCATGCGGAAAGCTTTGCGGGATGCTTGCAGGCGCAGGATGTTTCCGATGATAAAGCAATGGATATCATGGGGGAAGTGACCGACAAGTATGGCACTGTGGAAACGATTTTGACCGGCATCGATGCGTTTGCGATGGGGGTTGAGGACGAAGATTGGGACAAGTTGATGTCACACGAAAAACTGGTTGGAACCGTTTTCTTTTGGAGCGAGCGACGCCAGGTCGCCAAGTTGAAGATGGAGCCCAAGCTGGAAAAGTTAGCGACCAAACTGGCAGTGAGCGGCTACCATGGGTGGAGTCTGTTGTATGACAAGATGGCGGGGGATTTGAAGACGGAATTTGTGGAGGACGGTGAAACCAAAACGTTGTCGATGGGGCAGCTACATAATAAATTCAGCTCACCGGACCGGAATGTCCGCAAACAG
>CBDVBD010000167.1:0-6653 GCA_965372135.1 uncultured bacterium
TGCCACGGTAACCGCAGTTTCTCCCATTCGGTGGCGCAGGTCTTCATCCAATGCAGTTGAGGGTGTCTCCTCCACGATTTTTTGATGACGACGCTGGATGGAACATTCCCGCTCGTACAAATGGATGACGTTTCCATAGTGGTCAGCCAATATCTGGAATTCAACGTGCCGGGGCTCTTCCAGGTACTTTTCAAGATATACCGTGTCGTCAGCAAACGCTGCCTTCGCTTCACGGCGGGCGCCTTCAAGCCCTGACAAGATATCCATCGGATCGTGCACCACCCGCATCCCTTTGCCGCCGCCGCCGGCTGCAGCTTTTATCAATACCGGAAATCCAATTTTCTCTGCTTCGGCAGCTATTTTCTTGTTATCCGACGAGGTGCTCATCATCCCGGGAATTAATGGTACATCAGCAGCCCCCATTTTCTTGCGGGAAGCAACTTTGTTCCCCAATAAGCGAATCACATCAGAGGGGGGACCGATAAACGTCACGCCGGCATCCTCACAAGCTTTCGCAAATTCCGGATTTTCCGCCAAGAATCCGTAGCCGGGATGAATGGCATCGCATCCGTTGTTTTTCGCTACTTCCAATATTCGACGGATGTTCAGGTAACTTTCCAATGGAGGCGGGTCACCAATACACACTGCTTCGTTGGCGATCTCCACATGTACTCCATCCCGATCGACCGAGGAGTACACCGCCACAACCGGAATTCCAAGTTCCCTGCAGGCTCGGATTATTCGAACCGCAATCTCCCCACGATTGGCTACAAGTATTTTTTTAAACATAGGATCTATTGCTACACTGTCAAATTATGATTATTAATCTATGATCGTCCATTTCGGCTTCCGTTTCTCGAAGAACGCCGTCATACCTTCCTGACCTTCATCGGACACCCGTAGGTCGGCAATGGCGTGTGCGGTGTAAGCTTTCATCTCCGAGGTAGGCATGCCCGGAACTTTCCTGACCAGGTCTTTGCACATCTGCATCGCTTTGGGACCGTTACGGAGTAGCCGACTCACCATTTTTTCCACCTCCGCATCCAAATCTTCCGGAGACACAACACGGCTGACCAACCCGGCATCACACACTCGCTCAGCGCTTAGATGTTCTCCGGTTATGAAAAATTCCGTGCTGCGTGCTTCACCGACTTTTTTCAGAACGTATGGTGATATACAAGCCGGAACCAAACCAATTTTCACCTCGCTGAAGCTAAATACCGTATCACTGGCTGCGATGGGAATGTCACTAACCGCCACTAATCCAGTACCTCCGCCGATGGCAGCCCCCTGCACTTTCGCCACGATGGGACGAGTGCAGTTGTACATCAAATCAAATAACATCGACAGCTTGACCGCATCACGCAGGTTATCATCGAAGGTGTAGGCAACCATTTTTTTCATCCAGTGGATGTCAGCTCCGGCACAGAACACCTTTCCTTCCCCGCCCAGCACCACTACCCTGACATCTTGCATCCGCTGCAATTTCTTGAAAGCATCCGTCAGCTCGCTTATCATGGTATCATTGAACGCATTGCGGATGTCCGGACGGTTCAGAGTAATACGATATACAGCGTTGGTAGTTTCTGTACGAATAGTTGTATATTCCATCGGACAAATGACTCCTTAAAGAATAAGCTTAGTCATTAAATATCAAAATAATCACAATTCCGAAATCTGCTTTTTCTCGCCAATCAGGAACCGTAAGGTTTCAGCGAGGTTATCTGGATCATCGGAACCGATCACGTATGTTTTTTTTATAGTAGTGACTTCCAATCCACTACCCATCTTCGCATTAAAGTAGGTTCTTCCCCGCCAATAATGTACTCCTGCTCCAGCAATTACAGGGATCGTGACGACGTCCCCAATTTCAAAATCATCAATGGATAATTTTATTTTCCACACCGGGAAACCAAAAATCAGATGTGTCGGGGTCAACTGTATCACCAATTTACGAAATAACCAACAAAACGCTAACACCAATGCCATGGCAGCCAACCCGATCCATATCCCCGGATCTTTTGTAGAAGCACCTAAGCATAACGGAAGGAGCACCAAGACAACACACGACACACCGATTAAATACATTACCCAGGAGTAAAATTGCTGCTCCTCTTGATATAAAACTGTTTCATTCATACCGGATATCTATACTGTTCCGACTGTTAATCTATCATATTAAGTGATATGATTTACTTCCCATACTATGGGAAGTAATTACATTCTAAAAACACCCATCCCATAATCGGAAATCGGAGCATTCAGTGACATGGAGATTCCCAAAGCTAATGCCTCACGGGTTTCGGTAAGCCCGATGATGCCTTCATCCCATAACCTGGCAGATGCGTAAAAGGGATGCCCTTCCTCTTCGTATTTTTTTAGGGTGGGCTCCTTAAATTTTTCCGCTTCCTCATCGGTCATTTCCGGCTCGCCTTTATGACGCAATTGATCCTGCTTGACCTGGAGCAGCACGTTGGAAGCCTGCTCGCCGCCCATCACCGAGATTCGTGCATTGGGCCACATCCACAAAAGCCTCGGCAGATAGCCGCGCCCACACATGGCGTAATTTCCCGCGCCGAAGGATCCGCCCACGATCACGGTAAATCGGGGTACCTGGGCATTTGCGGTGGCATGTACCATTTTTGCTCCATCGGAGGCAATCGCCCCGTGTTCATACTGCTGCCCGACGATAAAGCCGGTGATATTCTGCAGATACACCAAGGGGATTTTACGCATAGCACACAGCGTGATAAAGTGGGCAGCTTTTTTAGCACTTTCGGAAAACAGCACTCCATTATTACCTAAAATGCCAACCGGATAACCCAAGATGTGGGCGAAACCGGTAACGATGGTGGTGCCGTACAACTCCTTGAACTCGTGGAAACGAGATCCATCTACCATACGAGCGATCACCTCGCGGATATCATAGGGCTTTCGGACATCACGGGGCACCACCCCGTAGAGCTCTTCCGGATCGTAGTAGGGATCTTCGGGTGCACGTTGATCCAGTTCGAACTTACGCACCTTGTCCAGGTTTTCGATGATATTCCGGCAGATTTCCAAAGCGTGTTCATCGTTATCCGCCAAGTGGTCGGAAACGCCGGAAATCCTGGTGTGTACATCCCCCCCACCTAAGTCTTCCGGAGTCACGTCTACTCCGGTGGCAGCTTTAACCAACGGAGGTCCACCGATGAAGATAGTTGCCTGATTGCGAACGATAATGGTTTCATCGGACATGGCGGGAACATAAGCACCACCGGCGGTGCAAGACCCCATTACCACTGAGATCTGGGGGATACCTTCCTTGGACATCACCGCCTGATTATAGAAAATACGCCCGAAATGCTCCTTATCAGGGAACACCCCATCCTGCAAGGGCAAAAACACCCCGCCGGAATCGACTAAATACACACAAGGCAGTCGATTCTCCCGTGCGATTTCCTGTGCTCGGATATGCTTCTTAATGGTTTCTGGGAAATAGGTTCCGCCTTTTACGGTAGCGTCGTTGGCGACCACCAGCACTTCCCGACCATTTACTACGCCAATGCCGGTGACTACACCAGCAGCCGGCGCTTCGTTATTGTACATGTCATAAGCAGCCAACGGGCTGAATTCCAGGAACGGGGTATTGCGATCGAACAGCTTCGCCACGCGCTCCCTGACCATCAACTTCCCCCGACTGGTGTGCTTATCGATCATGTATTGGGGACCACCCTGCTGGATTTTAGTTAGCAATTCCCGATAGTCGGCAGCTAATTGCCTATGATAAGCTGCGTTGTCCTTGAAATCCGGATCTTTGATATTGATCCGGGATTCGATCCGGTACAATAGTGCCTCTTAGTTAATAACGGTTTCTATCAACTAAAGTAATCGACCTTTGTGACATTTATGCTGGGACGCATTTGTAGCCGTAACAGTGGATTCCAGCATGTCCGTCATCGCGGATCTTTCGGAATTCCACTTTCACCGGCATCCCGATTTTAATCTCGTCCAATGGGACATCCACGATTTGCGATGTGAAACGCACTTTGCCCATCACTTCGACAATGCCCATTGCGTATGGCGCTTGATCACCGAAGCCGTCGGGAGCTACCCGGATAATGGTAAAGGTCAGCAATTTCCCATGGTCGGGCAGGTTGATTGTTTCGAATTCCCGGTGTCCGCAGGCGTTGCAGATTAAGCGACTTGGAAAAAATACCTTTCCGCATTTTTTGCATTTACCCGCTTCCATGCGGTAACGGTAAGGAGTTTCGCGCCAGTTTCGTGCGGTTATTCCTCCCATCTATGTATCCTCCAGTTTTCTGATTTTTCTTAATTAATTGTATTTACCTTGCTTCCAGGACATGCACCAGGGTTGATCCACCGGATCCGCCCATATTTTGCGCCAAGCCGAGTTTTACACCGCCCACTTGACGTTCACCGGCTTCTCCACGGAGTTGCAAGGTTAATTCCATGATCTGAGCGATGCCGGTAGCTCCTACCGGATGTCCCTTTGATTTCAAGCCTCCGGATGTATTGACCGGAATACGACCGTCGATGGCGGTTTCGCCGGATTCGGCTAAGGTGCCGCCTTTACCGACTTCACATATACCCAAGGCTTCCAGTACGCAGATTTCAGCGATGGTAAAGCAATCATGTAATTCGATTACATCGATGTCGTTGATGGTCTTACCTGCCATATCCAGAGCTGCTTTCGCTGCTACTTCGGTGCCTTTGAGATAAGTCATATCAGCACGGGAATGGAGTGCGATGGTATCGGTAGCATGACCGGAACCGATTACGGCAACCACCGGATGATCCTTGAAATTCTTTGCCATTTCCAACGGACACAGTATCACGGCGGCTGCACCATCGGTGATGGGAGAACAGTGCAATATTCGCAACGGATCAGCCACCATGGTAGAATCCATCACTCCTTCCAGCGTTACTTCGAATGGGTACTGGGCATTGGGATTCATGGCGCCATGCTTGTGGTTCTTGACCGACACATGAGCAAGTTGTTCCAACGTGGTTCCGTATTGAGCCATGTGGGCATGTGCAATCATCGAGTATAATCCGGGAAAGGTGATCCCATGGAATCCTTCGTATTCCTGGTCGGCGGCGGTTGCTAACGCATAGGTGGCACCGCCACCATCCACGTCGGTCATTTTTTCCACACCACTTGCCATGACCACATCCGCCCAACCCAGTGCTACGTTCATCACCGCTTGCCGGAAAGCCAGTCCACCGGAAGCACAAGCTGATTCCACACGAGTTGCTGGAATGGGTGCCTGCCCCAGATAATCCGCCAACTGCGAGCCGATATGTTCCTGCCCCACAAACAAGCCGGGAGCCATGGAACCGATATACATAGCATCCAGTTTATCCACACCGGCATCGTCCATGGCTTTCAGCGCGGCTTCCACAAATATATCTCTCAATGGCGCCTTCCACAACTCCCCCCATTTGTTCATGCCAACGCCAATTACGGCTACTTCTCTCATTGATTAATTACCTCCTGTATTCTTGAAGTCCGATGTAATTTCGGACATATTAAGCGTTTTTCAGAATCTTGCCACGGAATTTAGCATAGGTGCCGTATTCTACATATACCTTGTTTTCGTCCAACTGCGGGCGGGTGTTGGGAGCTGCTTTCTGGACGGCAGGAAGGTGCTCCGTTGCGGTAAATACGAATCCATCGGAACCAGCACCGGAACCATAGGACACCATGAAGATTTTATCGCCAGGCTTGGCAACGTCCAATATAGCAGTTAGACCAATGGGTGAAGCACCGGAATAGGTATTACCCAACCAAGGGGTTAGCCAACCGGTTTCCATTTGCTCTTTTTTGAAGCCTGCCCTTTTTCCGACACGCATCGGGAATTTCCCGTTGGGTTGATGGAACACGGCATAGGTGAAATCTTCCGGTTTCATGTTCGATTTTTCCAGCAGTCCCTCTACACATCCAAGCGTGTGTTTGAAATAAGCGGGTTCACCGGTAAACCGACCTCCGTGCTGAGGATAGAATTCGTGTTCGCGCCGCCAGAAATCCGGGGTATCGGTCATAAACGAATAGGTATAATCAACAGTGGCAAGCACTTTATCCTTACCAAAGATGAATGCAGCAGCACCAGCAGAGGCACTATATTCCAATGCATCACCCGGCGCACCCTGCGAGGTATCTCCACCGATTCCGATAGCATATTCCATTTCACCAGCTTTGATCAAGCTGTACGCTATGTACATACCCTCGGATCCGGCTTTGCAAGCGAATTCAAGGTCAGCGCAGTGTATATCCGGATTAGCACCAATGGCTTCTGCCACTACGGTGCCCGACGGCTTCACTGCATAGGGATGGGATTCGGAGCCGATGTAAATGGCGCCGATATCTTTAGGATTTATTTCGCAGCGCTTCAAAGCATTCCTGGTGGCTTCCACACTCAATGTGATGGTATCCTGATCCGGGGAAGGCACCGATTTCTCATACAATTGCAGTCCCCGTTTGTAGCTGGGGGCATCGGCACCCCAGACCTTTGCAATCTCCTCTAATTTGATCCGGTGCCTCGGTAAGTAGGCACCGTATCCGACGATTCCAATTCGTTCCAAGTTTTCCTCCTTGCTTTGAATATTTATTTTCTAAAAAAAAGAAGTTAAAAGGTGCTCCTTGCCATATA
>CBDVBD010000168.1:0-6594 GCA_965372135.1 uncultured bacterium
CATCCACCCCAGACATAGCGGTTTCCAACCGATCCCGATCGCGGATATCACCGATGAAATACCGTAAGGTGGAATTTCCGAACACCTGCTGCATTTCGAACTGTTTCAATTCGTCCCGGCTGTAGATACGCAGTGCTTTTGGCTGGTGGTGTTCCAAAACAGTACGTACGAATTGCTTGCCGAAAGAACCGGTCCCACCGGTTAAGAGAATCGTTTTATCCTTGAATGGATCTTGTGCCTGTTTTGCTGCCACAACTTTTCCTTCCGTTGATCCGAAACAATACCACAAACCCCACGTCAAAATACGGCATAACAAATGCCATAAGTTCATCTAAAACATTCAGAAAATTGCACTTTTTACGTTAAGTATCTTTGGCAAAATTTATGCCATGTGTAATTTGGCGATTTTTCGTGCCATTAGGGGAAATATTGGGGAAAGAATTGCCGATTTTGGCAAATTTTTACCAATAACAAATCGAAAGCGATGCTTTAAGAATAGTGAAATAATGGTGTGAATTATACCGGCATTAGGAAGGAATGGATTTCTTGCGGAAGATGCGGTTCCAGAGCGAAGTCATTCTCGTGAAGTCGGGGAAGAGATCATTGAAGCTGCCCTGTAGGACTTTTCGCTCCCACCAGCGGTTAATGCGGGGAGCTGCCCATAATGCGCCACCCGCCAATGCGATGCCTGCGATAATATCAACCACATAATGGTACCGGCAGTAGACAGTGGACAGTAAAATCCCGGTGGCAAAGGGCATCAGCAGCCAGAAAAGTTTCCTTTCGTGCCGCCAAGCCACCAGCAGCGGTATTAGCATCAATGCGGTGTGCAGGGAGGGGAACACATCGCGCTTATTGGATTCCCAGCGGTCGATCACCCGTCGGAGTTCCTGGGCGAACGGCACTTCGTTACCCCGGTCGATATGATGTTGAAATTCATGCACTAAGTAATACCTGGGACCCAGCGCCGGTACCGCCACATAACCTAAAAACCCCACATAGCTTGCCAGTACCCACGCCAGCATAAAGGTGCGAATCCCCTGCCACCTGCGGCGCAGGAACAACACTGCCGCCGTTAGCGGTCCGAATAGGTAATATGTGGTGTACATGGACTGCATGAAGTTAATCAACCACGGGAACATGGCATGCCGATCCAGCCACAAAGCTGGGTTGACCCCGAAAAACATCCACATATCGATCTTATCCAGCAGGAAATCCTGATCGTGGGGGTTTAGCCGGTGGATAGTGTCACCTAAATTCCCGAAAACGAAGGTACAGATGATAATCGGAATCCAATGCCGGATGGTTTTTATCAACTTGGGAATCCCCACACCGGACAGGGTCAGGAAAATCAGGAGGTAGAGGAGGAAATATATATAATGCCGTCCTACCACTTCGTTGACGTGGATATTGCGTCTCTGGAACAGGGCAATCACTACCAGGATTGCCACAAACAAAAACACCCCCCAATCCTCCGGTAGTGTCCGCCGCCAGATGTTGCTAACACGGCGGTTCCCGGGGAGTTTAGACGGTGTAACGTTCTGTTTCTGGGGATCGGATATGGAGAGATCAGAATCGGACATAGTGTTCGGTGCTATTGGAAACCCTCACAATGGAATACATGCCATTGGAGGGCATATAAGATGTTTTCAATGATGTCGTCTATGATTTTTGACTATTTTCTTTATCGCGGAGATATGCGCTTCTTTGGTCCAGGATTTTACGTTCTTTTTTCGTCAGGTTTTTGTAGCCCACCTGGTTGATTTTGTCCAGCAGTTGGTCGATTTCCTGACGGGTGGTTTCCATATCCTGTTCTTCTTTTACTTGTTCTCGCATCTTGCGTTTATCCACCATCCGCCGAAGCATTCTCCCGAACCATAGCCACATATTGGTGCGCTTCAGGTACACGAACCCAACTACCATACCGCCGAGGTGGGCAACGTGACCGATGGAGTCGCCATGAAACGGTTGAGATATGGATGCCATGAATTCGATAAAGCCGAAAAGCATTGCGAAGTATTTGGCTTTTATGGGAATAAAGAAATAGAGGTAAATGGTATGTTCCGGGTAAGTGACCGCGTAAGCCACCAACAGTCCGTAAATGGCACCGGAAGCACCAATGGTAGGGATTGTGGAATTGATGGTAAACAGAAACGTGGAAACCCCGGCGCCGATTCCGGTCAGGAAATAGTATTTAAGGAATCGCTTCGTGCCCCAGTGCCGTTCCATCATTGACCCGAACATCCACAGGGCGATCATGTTAAACGCCAAGTGCCATAAGCCGCCGTGGAAGAACATATAGGTCACCAACTGCCACACCATGCCGTTGTGCCAGATATATTTTGGCACCAATCCCACGGTGTGAAATGGGCGGAATCCGGTCAGTTCCTGGAAGATGAAGATCGCGGCGTTAAGGATGATTAAGTACTTAACCGCCGGGGTCCAGACTAGACCGAATCCAACATTACGTGTATATGTCCTACGCCACACAGGTTATATCACCTAAAGAATTTGATTAATGAATCTCAATCCCACGGCAGTAGAGGAATGTCTGGTTGCTGTCGGAGGGTTTGATAATGATTTCGTTGGTGCCATCTTTCAGATACGGATTCAATTTTTGATCGATGATAGCATCAGACAGACCGTCGCGGACATATTGTTCCGGAGTAAAGCTGGATAACACTGCAGTGCCGTTTACCAACACATCCATTTCCGAACGGTTCAGGACCGTCAGCGGGTAGTTTTTCGAACTGCGGTAAATGTGCAATTTCATATTTATCGGGCGGGTCCGGGAAAAGCCTTCCGGAAGTGTAAACCGGAACCTTAGGTAATCCTGACCGGTGGGATTTTTGGTGGCGTTTCCCCAGCCGAGTTCCCAACAGAAGCTGGAAAGCTCCTTGACGTATTTGATCGCCGGTCCCCACATTGTATCCATCACGGTGCCTTCATCAGGGAAATAGTAACCCCGGTCAATTTGGACATCCCCGGTGCGCTGTACAAGCCCCTGGTTATCGATAAAGACCGAATAATCCAAAAGGCGTTCATAAGTGGCGGTGACGGTGCGTGACCGTTGGTTGGGGCTTAGTGTCACTCTCTGAGCACGTGGGATTTCATATCCGGTAACCGGCTCAAAGGACACCAAATATTCCCCGGGATCCAAATCCATCGCCACCATACCATCCCCTCGATAGATTTTGTCGATTAAAATGCCCCCAGCCACCGGTTTGGTAATCACTTTAAGGCGGTAGGGCAGCGATTCCAAATCCTGGATCAGTTCGAACAGGATGAACTTGTCCACATCCGATGCCCGGATTTCCACTACCATTTCTTCCGGCTGAACTTTGTAGTTATCCTTGGCGACGGAAAATCGATGAGTGCCCACCGGAATCAATAATGTGGCGTTGGTGATCTGACCGGTATTTTTTCCGTCCATATAGATATCTGCTCCGAAAATGTTCGAAGCGACTTCCAGGGCTCCGAATTCGGTGGGAGTTTCCTGGGAGGGGCGCGGCGGCGTGCTTGGGGTTTTGCGGGTGGTTGTTGGTGCCCGTTCCCTGGTTGTTTCACGCCTTGTCATTTGTGATTCAGGAATCGGAATACTGGGTTTATATTCTTCCCTGGGCTTTTTCGGTTCTGAGCTAACCGGCTCTGGTTGAGGTATCACTTCTGCCGTTTGCGGCGCCGGTACTAAATCGAAATGCACTGCAGAAAGCTGTTTGCGGAGCACGTGGACCACCTGCACAAACGGTTCTGTTACATACCCCTTCATCTCGAGGGTCACTGAATATTTTCCCTCGGGAAGATCGGTGATCAAGGTGTCGGTCAAGTAGGTGGTGGGTCCCAGATTCAGCAAAACCCGTGCACCCGGGGGTGTGGATTTCAACGTTAGGCTTCCGGTGCGGTTTACGCCCCATATCATGTAAGCGCCGATCGCCGCCGCTTCCAAAATTAGTAGAATTACCAAGATTCGTACAAAAGAAGACCGCATAATCTTTCGCCGCTAATTTTACGAAATGAACGGTAGTGCGAATGTGTCCAATTCGACATCGAAGTGGTTTCGCAGTTATAATATAATCAAAATTTCGCCAAATTCAAGCCTTTTTCAGGAAATTGCTGTCTCCAATTTCCCTTGACAATCGGGGCAAAAGTTCGTATATTCACCCCGAATTCGATACATTTCGTTTTTGTACTTGCCGGACTGTCGATATTCTGTGGATTATCATGGAAGATTTTAACGTTGCTTCACCTGATGCCGATCGTTGGTATGACGATTGGTTTCAGGAAGATTACCTGCTGTTGTACCGGCATCGGGACACCCGGGAAGCACGTGATTTTCTGGATCGGATGATTCCCAAATTGGTTCCCATGCCCACGGGCTCCATACTGGATTTAGCCTGTGGCGCCGGTCGTCATTCTCATTATTTGGCGAAACTGGGGTATCCGGTGGTTGGCTTAGACCTGTCGCGACCCCTATTGAAACAGGCATCTGATACCGTATCGTCATCGAAGATTTCCTGGATTCGGGGGGACATGCGCCGAATCCCGCTTCGAAATCGTTCCGTGTCAGCGGTGTTCAACATGTTTACCAGCTTCGGGTATTTCTCGAAAGATAGTAATGATGCTTCCGTCCTCAGAGAAGTATACCGGGTTTTGGTGCCTGGGGGATGGTTTGTGATGGATACGTTGAACCCCAGTTTTGTAGAATCGAACCTGGAACCCATCAGTCAACGCCGGCAAGGGGATGTTGACATCCTTGAAGAACGCAGGATCGACCATCGACGCCGCCGGGTAGTCAAGACCATTACCCTGACCCGTGACGGTCAGAAGTCGATTTTCATGGAGTCGGTACGGATGTATCAGGTGGAGGAATTGCAGCAACTGATGCAATCCATAGGGCTTAAATCAAAGATATTGTGGGGAGATTACCAGGGTAATTCGTACCAAGAACAATCACCCAGAATCATCATCGCCGCCCAAACTTATGCAGACGATCCCTTATAATCAAATCCCGAAGCAGCCGCCGATTTTCGTTGATGCGGTACATGATTTTTTGAAAGTATCAGAGTTCTTCAACGGCGATTTCCGTGACCCCTTAAGCTTCAGAAACGTGTGGGAAGCGGTGCAAACTGTGCCGTTTCGGCGGCAAGAGGTTGCGAATGTATTAGTTCGGGAGCAGGTACAACACGGCGCACCGGAAGAGGCTATCCGGAATGCTGAGCTGCTTGCTGAATCCGATTGTGCTGCGGTGTTGACCGGACAGCAGATTGGGATGTTGGGCGGTCCACTCTACACGGTGATCAAGGCTCAGGCTGCAGTACAATGGGCGGAACGGCTGTCGGACATCCTGGGGATTTCGGTGGTGCCGATCTTCTGGATGGAAGGCGAGGATCACGATTTCCAGGAAATCCGAAAGGTGAACGTACTGGATCGGGAAGGTTCCTTAGTGTCGGCGGAATTGGACGACACCCGAACCGATTCCCATCAAGTGGTCGGTTGGCACCTCCCCGATTCATCGTTGAATCAATTTATGGAACGGTTGGAGGACGTCCTGCCGCAGGGATTGCACCGTGAAGATGTGCTGAATCGCATCAATGAATGCTATCATCCCGATGTTACCCTGTCCGAAGCCTTCGGTCGGTGGTTGTCAGGCTGGTTGGGAAAACAGGGATTAGTGGTTACTGAATCCCTAAATCCTGACATGAAACGCTTAGCGGCATCCTGCTTTCAAAAAGCCGTGTCCCGGTCTGATGTGATAGCTAAGCTGTTCGAAGAACGAGCCCGGGAACTTCAGACCGCTGGTTATTCTATAACTCTCAAATCTAATCCCGCGTTCCATTTCTTCTATATATTGCAGGATGGGGTGCGTGTTCCCGTACATAGGGAAAATGCGCCAAAGGAATTGTCACACGAACAATTGTTGAAATTGACGGACTCTCATCCGGAACGTTTCAGCCCCAAAGCGGTCCTGCGACCCATTGTTCAGGATACACTGTACCCGACCATCGCCATCATCGCCGGTGCTGGTGAAATCAGTTATTACCCCCAGGTGCAGCCGCTGTACCAGGATTTTCAGCGTCCCATGCCGGTGATAGTGCCCCGTCCCGGGATCACACTGGTCGAAAAGAATTGGAACCGGAAATTACGGAAGTTATCCTTATCTGTTTCGGATTTGCTGCAGCCACAGGATTCGTTGAATAAGAAATCCATTACATCAAACAATTCCCGGTTCCTTGACAGTCTGGATGACAAAAAACATCAAGTTAGTGAGACTTTAGGATCGTTGGTGTCGTATATTGCAGATAATTATCCTGACCAGGAGCAGCCTGCCCACAAGCTGCAACAGGATGTAGATGCCCGAATCCAACGGTTTATCCAAGGTTTACAGGATACTTTGGTCAAGCAAAACCAGGCAACCATGGAAGGTATCCAACAGCTTCGTACCGCATTGTATCCCGGTGATCGGCTGCAAGAACGCGGGTTATCACCTCTGAATTTCCTGGTGCGACACGGATTTGAATGGGTGACCGAACGGCTGCGCTCGGTACCAATCGACCAATTTGAACATTGCGTAATCCCCATGGAGGAGGAATAATG
>CBDVBD010000169.1:0-6568 GCA_965372135.1 uncultured bacterium
CCTGGCAGTGTTGGCGCCGTCATTCAATTGCACCACTTCATGGCGTTCCATCAACTTATCAATCAATAATCCCCCGCACACACAATCCTCCATGGCATATTGCAGCCACTTCCCCGCGCACATAATCACCAAATCATCTGTCGATTCCGGCAGATAATCCAACACGGTCTGAATATTCACAAATCCCCCCATCATTAAATCACCCGCGGTTCGGGAACGAACTATTGTTCGCGCTCCGTTGGTACTGGAAAATACTAACCGTCGTCCCTTCACTCGTTCCGGGGTGTATTCCAAAGGCGAATTCCCCAAATCAAATCCCTCAATAATCACCCCCTCCCGTTCCCCGCACAACAACACATTATCGCTGGACAAACTGGCTGCCAATTCAATCGCCTGTGCCGGGCTGTCCATGGGAATCATCTCTTCTGCACCTGAAGCTAACGCCTGACAAACGGTGGTACTGGCTCGCAGCACATCGATCACCACCACTGTTCGGTCTTTCAATTTATCCTCAGTGATTTCCTGAGGAATCATATATAAATCGATATTCATCTGTATCGCCTCGTCGGAGGTTTCCTACTTACATCATCACTTCGCTAAGCTGCTATTTTTATAAAACGGGGGCTTGATAATCACTGCCGGCACTTCTTTTCCCCGAATCTGTATCGCGATTTCAGTTCCGGCTTTGGTATGAGGACGTGCCACATACCCTAACCCAATTCCCTTATCCAACGACGGTGACATCGTTCCCGATGTCACCTCCCCTACCGTCTCCCCATCCTTCAATATCGGATAATGGGGACGTGGAAACCCTTGATCCATCAATTCAAACGCCACCAACCGCCGCTGAACCCCTTCTTCCTTTATTCGCACTATAGACTCGCGTCCGATAAAATCGCCCTTATTCTGCCTAATCACCCACCCTAAACCGGCTTCCAACGGATTGGTATCCTGGTTGATGTCGTTGCCATACAGGCAATATTTCATTTCCAATCGTAGCGAATCCCGAGCTCCCAATCCCACCGGTTCGATATCAAATTCGGAGCCGGCGTCTATCACCGCATTCCACAACTGCTCGGAATACTCCCGCCCCACATACAATTCCCAGCCGATTTCCCCGGTATATCCAGTCCGGGATAATATCCCCGGCACCCCGCCAACTGTGCCTTCCCGGCACCAATAATAGGGCACCTTATCCAAATCGGTGTCGGTCAACTGCTGCATCACCTGGTTGGAATTCGGTCCCTGCACCGCTAACAAGGTGGTTTCATCGGACACATCTTTTAAGGTTACACCCTCCGGGCAATGGTCGGAAATCCACTGGAAATCCTTGTCCAAATTGGCGGCATTCACCACTAACATGAACCGGTCCGGCAGCCGGTACACCAACAGATCGTCCACGATCCCACCGTGATCGTACAACATGGTGCTGTAATGCACCTGATAGGGCTCTAAACTCGCCACATCGTTTGTGGTAATCCAGTTTAGAAATTCCAATGCGCCGTCACCGGATACCAAAAATTTCCCCATATGGCTGACGTCGAACACTCCCACCGTGTTTCGCACCCGCCGGTGTTCTTCCCTGATCGAGGTGTATTTCAACGGTATCAAGAAACCGCCGAAATTGACGATCTGCGCCCCTAACTTGACATGGATGTCGTATAGACCGGTTTTCTTCCCTTGCACCAACTCCTCAACCATGCTTTCGTACTGTCACACGCATACGAACCTCGGTTCAACGAATCACAATTCCTCCAGTGACAGCGTATATCCGTGTTATCATTTCGCCACTGTTGTTTTATCTCCCCCCCGGTTCCCGGGGGGGACTAAGGGGGGGGAATTTGCCAACCCTGTCCGCCCACTGGCGCATTCCTAACCTTAAATTTCTTTGCGTCTTTGCGAGCTCTGCGCGAGATAAATATCCGAAAAAGACACAAAAATCCTGTCACCAAAACCATTGAAAATTTTAGTGATGGTTTAAACTGCTAAATCTACAAAAATTTTACACATTAGTCAAGCGCTTTTTCATAAATTGACACCCCGTTAAAATCGTATTCGGCGTGATTTTAGTTGAACACCACTGCTATCGCAACTGCCACTTTTAAGGCTTTGGGTGGTTCAATTTCAACCGGTTACAATTCTACACACAGATTCTTGTTGATTCTTACTTATAAAATTATATATTTAGGGTAACTACTTGTCATAAATAGGGGACAGACCAATGGAAAACACAGAATCGAATTCTTCTGCTGAAAAGAAAGAACGGCGGTTCAGTGAATATCAATATGACATGCTGAGACGCTGTTCAAAAAATAAGGATATGACTGAATGGAATGAATGGCGATCTGAGGGAGAAGATGTCCTTTTAGAATATGCTGATTTAAAGTATTTCTATCTTAAGAATGCCAAACTTGCTTCCTATAGTCACCCAAAAAGTGAAGCATACCTTAATGGAACTGATTTTTTTAATGCTGACTTGGAGGGATGCATCTTGTCGGGTGCTCATCTGAATAAAGCCAACTTTGAACATGCATTTTTATATAAAGCAGTTCTCATGGAATCCCACATAGAAGGTGCACGATTTGTAAGTACTAACCTTCAATCAGCACGATTTGATAGCGCGATTGTGGATGGAGAAACACACCTTTACAAAAATTGAAAAGTCGATAAAAAAACAAACTTTAGAGGAGTTGCTCTGGATAGTGCCCGTATTTATCCAGAGTTAAAACAACTTCTTGAATATAACAACAGAAGGCTAAGCTGGATTGAATGGTATGAAGTTATTTCAATAATCCCAAAAGCGAAAATAGTCCGAAAACTACTAAGTGTCATTTTCAATATGAAGGGTGAACCTGAACAGGATGATATAATACAGAAAACAAAAAGATACTTGCGTAAATTCTACACGTACCTAGTTCGATTGTTTTGGTTAGTAAGCGATTACGGAAAATCTACCTGGCGAATTATCCTCACGTTTTTCATATTAGCCTTACTTTTCGCCGGTGTTTATTATTATACGGGCACTAAAGATGCCAACAATTGTATCGTCAGCAATCTTTTTACCACAGAAGCAGGACAGGTTTCACCAAATATGGTTCCGTTCCGTGCGGTGTATTTTTCCATTGTCACCATGACCACATTGGGATTTGGGGATATGTATGCCCACTTCGATAGCTTTTGGGGACACCTATTACTGATGGCGCAGGTGCTTCTCGGCTATATCTTGCTTGCCGCCTTGGTAACACGCTTCGCAGTGCTGTTCACCGCCGGTGGTCCCAGTAGTAAGTTTCCCAAGATCAAGAAAAAAGACAAGAAATAATTTTTCTATTTCACCTTTAGAATTCTTAGGGCATTTTAATTCTCTGCGTCCTTTGCGCCTCTGCGTGAGAATCATTCTCAAAATAATTGCAAATTCCGGGATCCAATTCGAATTTCAGGTAGTATAATATAGTGAGAGGGCATAACAATTTTAGTTACTATATCGTCATGTTCAGTGGTGGAGGCAAACCCCTAACTCTTGTTAATATTGTGTTTTAGATGAAACCCTATTACCAATCACGCCGAATAACCGAATATCCCAGAACTACCTCTGGACGTAGTGTACAGAAGGAATGTAATATCATGGCACTGGCAACATTATTGAGCAGGCAACCAAAACGAAAACAAAAAATCAAGGGGCAGCGACCCGCTCCGCCCACTTTCGATCTGACAACCATTCGCAAACCAACCCGTGTATATAAACCCCTGAGATTGGAAACCGGAACCAGGAGACGAATGCCATCACACCGACGTCAAGGATCGCACGTTAGATAAAATTACTTATCGAAATTTCGATAATTTCAACCTCTCCTTCTTGAACACCCTCAAACCCAAAAACCCGGACCAAAAGTCCGGGTTTTTCTTTTTTTTCTTCTATACCATTGCTAATAAGTAATTTCGCATGACAAAAAAGTTAAGTTCCTGCTGGATTTCAAACCAAGTGTAATCCGGCAGGTTACATTCCGCAAGCTGCATTTGAAACCTGCCGGGAACGAACACAACCTGACTTTAGTCGGGTGATATCTTTAACAGTACCTGATTTTAATCGGGTGTCATCCTGCCATCCATCCAGTCGGGAGGGTGGGTGGGGGTGGATGGATGGCAGAATTTCGTTCTGAATTTGAAACTTTACAAATGTAAAATCTTTCCCGAAAAATTTACCCCTAATAAAAAGGTGCTCGATTTATAATCGAACACCTTTCTTTTTCGGAAAAACTCCCATTTATAAATTCCCACAATATAGATACAGTTTGTCTATTATGTAATTCAATTACGTGTAATGCGTTTTGCATTTCTTTCGCTTTTTTTTCGCTTTTCTTTTTCAAATCTTTCGCATTTCTTTTACATTTTTTACTTTTTTTTCATTTTTTTTCGCCAAAAACGCTTACAATCCCAAAAATCGCTTGGGATTGGTTTCGGTCATCCGGGTGATTTCTTGGTCAGTGAATTTCACCCGACACCAGAAAATCTTCCGGGCAAATTCCGTGTACCATTGAAGATACGATTTTTCATCCCACAGATATCTCCCCATATACCAATCGGTGCCATAGAGCACCCGATCCTGGATTTTCGGGGTATTCAGCATCCGTTTCACACTTTTGAAATACCGCCGGGGCATATACCACATTTCGGAGTCATACGAAATGTCGGTGTACACGTTATTATATTTATTTATCATACGGATGATTTTCGGCTGCCAGCTCGATCCGGTACGGTCGTTGTGCGCCAGGTTTAGGATTAAGTTGGGGAACTTCTCCATCACTTCAACCCAGTTGTCCGGATCGGCTTTGTGATAGTAGTCGTCGAAGCCGGGAATGCCTTCGTTGGCGCAGTGGGCGGTGACAGGATTTTTGTGTTGTTCGCAGTACTGATAGATGTCGAGCAACCGCTCGTCGCCAGGAAGATAGTCCATCACCGGATATATTTTCACTCCTTTGAATCTGCCGCTGGATAGGGCATCGGTGACGATTTGGGTGACGTTGGGTCGCCTGGGATCGGCGGCGATGAAGGGGAGCATGCGGGTGGTGCCGTATTGGTTGTTGATCGCTTCGCAAGCGGCGGCAGTTTCCTCTATCTGAGTTTGATAATCTTTGGTCCCGCCGCCGAAAGCGGAATTGTACTCCATATCCATCATGAGCGGGATGCAGATATCGGTTCCGGCGGCGTCCATTTCCTGCGCTAATTTTTGGGCGATTTCCATGATGGATTTTTCAGCGAGACCGAGGTAATGAGCCGGTCCGCAATCGGAAGGCAGGAATCGTTTCAGCAGCCAGTGGACGAATTTGTGAGCCGGATTTTTCAGATCAAGACCAAATCGTTCTTTGAATTTAGCTGGTACGCAGGATATGTCGAAGATGTGGCAGTGTGAATTGATAATCATTGCGATCCTCCTATAATCCGACAATTAATGTAAGTGCCTGTGAAAAATGATCTTTAGCTGCCAGATGGAAGTGGTGCCAGTGGGATCGTTCGAAGTTAGATTTCATTCTGGTTTCTTCTCCCTCTTTTTTCAGCAGTGCTTCACCAATCCATTTTTCCCTTTCATATTTAGGGATATCAACTCCGGCTTCCCCTTTTGTGAACGCCACGATGGCTTTCACGCGATCACCATATCTATGAATTCGCAACAGTTTCAAGTATTTAAGTCGTACATCACCCCATAATGGTCCGTTTCCGGATTTCTTTCTTAACCTTTGATAGATGGCACGGATTGCATCAATGGCTCGTTTCTCATTGACAATTTTCTGGTGCAGGCGATGGTCGGTCCAGGTTTCTGGAATCATATCCGGTGAATGACCGACTTCCGCATGACCGATGTTTGGAACTAATGATTTAAAGATATTGTACCAAGGATACACTGAATTCCAATCCTCCCTGAGTCCGGTGAAATTCTGGTGCGACCAGGTGTCGGCATAGGTGTGCAGGGTGATTCCCAGTCGATAGGGATTGTTGCTTTTTAGGGCGGCATCCATTAGTTTTCGGGCATTTATGGAGTTGGGAGTAGTGTTGAGTTTGTTGCGGCTGTTTTTAATTACAACATTGTCGTCCCCCGGGAGGAAATGAAAAGGCACATAGACGTATTTTTGGACGTACATGTCGAGGGATTTGGGTGACATAGACTGGGTCATGATTGGATAATAGTTGCCGCCGTTTGCAGGAATTTTGCTGGGGAAGGGAATCTTTTTTTCTTCTTCAAGGGTAAACTGTCGTTCGTTGTTGTCATCCACAAATTGGGATGCATAGGCGATGATTTCCGCATCAGGTTGCTGGGTCAAGGCTGCCATAGAATAAATGAGATAGTAATGAAAATCCTTTTCCATGATAATGTCCTCCCTGGTAATGGAATAATGATGAATGGGTCAGAAGGGTGATTGTAAATGAAACAATGATGAAGGTAATTACGGATATTTGAAAACTCAAATGGGGTTATGCCGGAACAAAGGAAGAGATTCCCCGAAGCAGCACTAAGGTCGGTGTGAGATTGTATGATATTTCTCTTAGCAATATAACAATAATTATAGAGTATGTC
>CBDVBD010000170.1:0-6432 GCA_965372135.1 uncultured bacterium
GATTTCATTTTTAATGGATTAATTTATGATAGGTGTCTCGTTACCGAGAAGTGGTGCAGCCCCTGAAGCAGTCGATGTAAGTGACCCCGAAATATACAATTCTATTAATCCAATATAATCAATAATCATCCCGTTGTCAAGTAAAAACTCCCACATCAAGCAACTTTTCTTAGTGACATAAAAAACCCGGGTCGAATTCGACCCGGGTTTTTGGTAATTACAAATGACAACTAATTACGCGCCAACATGTCCTTTGATCCACTTAGTACTGACAGATTTCGGACGGGTAATCGCGGTTCCCAACGCACGGTTGATGATCAACTGGGACAGCATTCCCATGGCACGGGACACACTGAAAAGCACCGTGTAGTAAGGGAATTCCTTCAAGCCGTAGTGGTACAACAACGCACCGGAACCGGCATCCACGTTGGGCCACGGGTTCTTGGCTTTACCTTGTTCTTTCAACACTTCCGGTACCACCTGGAACACCAAGTCCACCGTCTTGAATACCGGATCGTCCGGGAAATGCTTCTTGCCGAACGCGTTGAACGCCACAAAGCGCGGATCGGTAACACGCAGTACTGCATGCCCGTATCCAGGAATCACCTTGCCGCTGTTCAATGTTTCCCAGGCAAAATCACGAAGCTGCTCAGTGGAGGGAGCGCCGCCGAACTTGTCCATTACCTTTAGGACCCAATTCAAGCATTCCTGGTTCGCCAATCCGTGCAGCGGACCAGCCAATCCGTTTAATCCTGCGGACACTGCATAATAAGCGTCAGACAATGCCGAACCCACTGTATGACATGAGAAAGCGCTGACGTTACCGCCCTCGTGATCGCAATGTAACGTCAGATATAGCCTCATACAGTCATAAAAATCAGCCGTATCATTGCCTAACATATGGGCATAGTTGGCACCCCAGTCTAAACTCTTGTCGTAAGGAATCGGATCGCCCTTGTCGTAACGAATTCGATAAATACCAGCCGCGATCCCGGGGAGTTTACCTAACAGATTCATGGCATCTTCATACATCGGATCCCAATAATCCATCTTCGACATCCCTTCGGAATAGCGCTGACGGAACACGGAATCACGCTCCATCACCAAAATCGCGGTATCCAACATCGCCATCGGATGAGAATCCTTCGGCATTGCATTCATCACATCCCACACATAACCGGGAACATTCGAACGTTCCGCAAACTCGTTGGACAGGGAATTTCTAGTCGCTTCATCCGGCAAATCACCGGTAAGCAATAAATAAAAAATCTCTTCCGGCCATTTCTCTGTCAGACCTTCCAACAGCGGAATCTCGCGGATGATTAATCCCTTGTCCGGTTCTACCACCGAAGTATCACATATCATTCCCTTAACACCGCGCATTCCTCCAAATGCTTGTGCTACAGTGACTTCGGAGATCACTTTATCGCCGGATCCCTTGATAACCGTTTTGGCTTCTTCGCGCAAAGCCGGTATCATGGCAGCGAATTTTTCCTTTAATGTCATCTCAAATCTCCTTCCTTGTGGAATTTAATATTATTAATGATGTAATGGTAAGTTGCTGTGAATTGAGTATAAAGACAGGAAAATGTTTTAGCAACACCCCAAATAACAATACACTACGAGTGAATTAGTGCATTTTTTATCAAGGCTTTATATTATAATGAAACTATATTCAAAAGTCAAGCGTTTTCGGTATTATTTTATTCCGGTATCATCACGCCGGGATTAAACAACCCTTCCGGATCCAATGCCTGCTTGACTTTCCCGAATATCTTAAGCGCTTCATCATCGAACTGCAAGTGCAGATACCGGCGTTTCGTCCGTCCGATTCCATGTTCCCCACTCAATGTACCCCCCAATTCCAATGTCTTCTTCAATATCCGTTCCACCGTGTCATGCGCCAAATTCTCCTGCCCCGGATCCGACTTGTCATACATCACATTCACATGTAGATTTCCATCCGCCACATGCCCATAGACCGGAATCTGCAGCCCAACTTCTTCGGACAACGTCTGGCACCAATCGACCAGCAGCAGCATCTCCCCCCGGGGCACGCACACGTCCTCGTTAATCTTCCCGCTTGCCAACCTCGCCAACGAGGGCGATACACTGCGCCGAAACTGCCACAACCGCTCCCGTTCCTTGACATCTACCGCCTCCTCAATCCCAAATCCCCCATGTTCCCGGCACTCTTCAATCACCTTCTGGAATTCTCCCCCAACCTCCTCTTCCCAACCATCGACTTCCACCAACAACATCGCTTTAGCATCATCTGGAATATCCAACGGTACATATCCGGTAATCGCCTGAAGTGTGGCTCGATCCAAAAACTCCATCACACTGGGCAGCAATCTCGAAGCCAACACTCCGGTCACCGCCCCCGCTGCATCCGTAGCCTCCGGAAAAAACGCCAGCATAGTCCGGGCACTTTCCGGTGCATCGATCAACCGCACCGCAATCGCCGTAATATACCCCAAAATCCCTTCCGACCCCACGAACAACGGCGTCATATCCGGCAAAGTACCCTGAGAATCCAACACTCCCGTCGCCATCACATCTCCGAAAGCCATCACCACCCGAAGCCCAATACAATAATCCTTGGTCACCCCATACTTAGCGCACCGCAGCCCCCCGGCTCCTTCCGCCACATTCCCCCCCAACGTGGACACTAAATAACTGGACGGATCCGGCGGATAAAATAACCCCAATTCCAACACTTGTTCCTGTAAATCCCCCGTCAGCACTCCAGGTTCCACTATCGCATACCGTTCCTCAACATTAATCTCCACTATCCTGTTCAATTTCTCACTGCCGATCACCATCGACTCTTCGGACGGCACCGCTCCCCCACTCATCCCGGTCCCGGCACCCCGCGGAGTAATCACCATCCCGTGTTCCCGCGCAAACCGCACCGCCTTGATCACCTCCTCCTCGCACCGAGGCATCACCACTAATTCTGGCACTTCCCGAAACGGAGTGGCATCATAGGAATAACAAACCCGCTCCTCCAAGCGGGCAAACACACGATCCTTCCCCATAATCTTTCGTAACTGTGTTAATAATCGCCGATCCACAGATCCTCAATCCGTCTTTTTCTCGGTTTTCTCTGACACCTTTTCCACTGTCTTTTCAACTTTGGTCTTGGTAGTTGACTTGGAGCTGCCATCGCTCTTATTTTTGTAATCGGTGATATAAAAGCCCGACCCCTTGAAGATCAACCCTACCCCACCGGAGATCAATCGTTCCAACGACCCCTTGCACACCGGACATATCGTCAAGGGCTGCGACGCAATCGATTGAAACGACTCAAACCGGTGATGACATTTCTTACATACATATTCATAGGTCGGCATCTAAATCACTCCTTCTCGCTGTCAACTCCTAATTCTCTCCTATAGTTCCTCTAACCTCCCCCCAATCAACGTATGTAACCCACGATGGGACTTTCACACCTTCACACGTTTACATTTATGTTCCCGCCAGGTTTCAAGCGTAGCGTAACTTGGCGGTTAACGGGTCAAGCGTCACGCTTGCGCCTGAATCGCCGTAATCGCAATCGTATAAATAATATCGTCCACCAAACACCCCCTGCTCAAATCATTGACCGGCTTGTTCAACCCCTGCAATACCGGTCCCACCGCCACCGCATTCGCCGACCGCTGCACCGCCTTGTAAGCGGTATTTCCCGCATCCAAATCGGGAAAAATAAACACATTGGCGCGTCCCGCCACCTGACTTTCC
Source organism: uncultured bacterium (assembly GCA_965372135.1). Taxonomy (GTDB): domain Bacteria; phylum Electryoneota; class RPQS01; order CBDVBD01; family CBDVBD01; genus CBDVBD01. Next base: position 3,745 of record CBDVBD010000170.1, read on the forward strand.
GGCAGCTTGGTCTTTGCAGTCGCAGGCGATATCGCCGCATCATACTGTATCGGACCTTCCACCTTAAGATCAGGCGCTTTTTCCTGCACGATTTTCGTTGCCTCCCGCACCCGATCCACCTGGGGACCAAATCCCGATTCCCCGGTGCTGTAACTTAACATCGCCACATAAGGCTCCATCCCGAACGCCGCGGTAGTCTCGGCGCTGGCAATCGCGATATCCGCCAATTCATGCGCTTCAGGATTCGGATTCACCGCACAATCCCCATACACCAGCACCCGATCCGGCAGGCACATGAAAAAAATGGACGATACCAACGACATATCCGGTTTGGTCTTGATGATTTGAAACGCCGGTCGAATGGTATGCGCTGTGGTATGCATCGCTCCCGACACTAACCCGTCCGCTTCCCCTTTATGCACCATCATCGTCCCAAAATAAATCGGATCCACCATCAAATCCCGAGCGGTATATTCCGTGACCTGCTTGTGCCTCCGCATTTCCATATATTCGGAAATATAATCAGCAAGTTGCGGCGCTTCCAACGGATCGATAACTTCGATCCCATCCAGCGAAACATCCAACTTCCCCGCGGCATTCGCCACCTTATCCTTTTTCCCCAACAGGATCAAATCGGCAATCCCTCGTTCCCGGATCCGAGCCGACGCCCTCAACGTCCGTTCCTCGTCCCCTTCCGGCAGCACAATCCGCTTCCGGTCACCAGCAGCCTTCTCCATCAACCCGTGCAAAAACGCAATCGGTGTCATCTTCCGGGGTCTCTTGATCTGGAATATCTTCTCCAATTCGTCCCGTTCGATATGCCGATCCATAAATGTCTGTATCAAATCCAGCTTTTCCCGGTCGGTGGAAAAAATACTGGTGCGTACCCCGGTAATCATTACCGCAGTATCGTACGTATCCGTCGGCATACTTAACACCGGAATCCGAAACCCCGACAATCCCCCGATCAAACGCCTCACCGGATCCGAGGGTTCCATACCTCCGCTCAACACCAGCCCGGAAATATTGGGAAAATTAACCGCCACCCGCGACACCATTGCCGAAATCAACACATCGTCACGGTCCCCCGGCGTAATCAGCAGCATCCCATCTTTAATCCGTTCCAGCATATTGCCAATCAACATCGCCGCTACTTTTGTCCCGGAAACCAAGTTATCCAAATATTCCTTGCCGAACAACACTTTGGCACCCACCTTAGCTGCGATCTCCCCCATCCTGGGCTGCGAAAGCACCGGAATCTGCGGAACCATCCCAAATAACGTAATCCCCAACTTGGAAAGCCCCTTGCGCACTTGCTTAGACAATTTATCAAAATCAACCAACGACAACTTATTGACGATCACCCCCTGGAAATCGCACCCCTTTTCGTCGATCGATTCCTTGGAAACTTCAATATTATTAAGGATATGTTCCGCATCGGAATCCGCCGCATTCGCCACCAACAATATCAGCGCCGACAAATTCATCGACAATTCTGCATTCAAATCGAATTCAAACGCCGACAATGCCCCCTGGTAATCGGTGCCTTCAATCACCACGATATCACAATCCCGATGGATTCGCTCGTACGCCTCCAACACTCGTTCGATCAGTTCCTTCTCCCGCCCTTCCCCGATCAGATGCTGCGCTTCTTCCAAACTCACCGGACACATCAACTTCGGAGCAAACGGCAGGTCAAACACCTTCTGAACCAACAGCGTATCCTCGTCAATCTGCGAATCATCCCGAAACCGCTGCCCGATGGGTTTGATATACCCCACCCGATCCACCCGGCGCTTCAGTAAATACATTATACCCAACGTAATCGCCGACTTCCCGCTGGATGCTTCCGTAGACGTGATATACAACGATTCAATCATAGTCTAAATTACTTGGCTGCAGGATATAAGTATCCTGCAGCCAAGTAACCTTACATCAAGACTTCTGCGTTCTCTGCGACTCTGCGCGAGGTAAAATCCGCTTACTGCCCACCTTCGTACTTAAACGACACCTTTACCTTGGCACGGTAGGCTTCGACCTTCCCGTCCTTGATCACCATATCCAATTCCGATACTTCCGCCACCCGAAGGTCCCGCAATGATTCCGCAGCCCGGTTAACCGCTGCCGCTGCCGCCGCCTCCCACGACGTTGTACTGGTACCTACCAATTCGATTACTTTGTACACGCTCTCTGCCATAACATCCTCCTCCGATTATATGTTGATAATAGAACTCTAATTTATATATCTCATTCTGTATCTGTCAGAGAATACGTATTTTATTTAATGTTGCGTTTGACTATGGGACTTGTCAGACCGCACAACAATCAAGCTCACCTGCCGCTATGAAACGTAGCGGAATAGCGGTCAGGTGCCGCGCTTCATTAGGCATTCTGAAACTCACAGACTTTGAATAGATAGGGAGGAAAGACAAAAGGAAGCGTTCGCAGATTAACCAAGACAAAACCTGCTTCCTTTATTCTTTCAATCAAATTATTAATATTCGTCAGATGATAGTCTCCTTTATCGTCAAATCCAGCCAAAATACGTCCTATCTTATAAATAGGATTTTCAGTCGGTCCTGAAACAATCAATCGACCTTCATTCTTAAGCTTATCACGAAATTGTGCCAAATATTCATCTACATCAACTATATGCTCGATAACATCAGCTGCAATGATGACATCTAA
>CBDVBD010000171.1:0-6385 GCA_965372135.1 uncultured bacterium
CTTTTGAAATCTGTGCACCTTGAAAAATGAAAACAGAATAATATTCAACGTTCGATAGCGGGTAGTTTCTCTTCTCCAATACTGGATTTCAGAAATCAGCTTCTGCAGCTCAGAAGCTATTCTTACATTATGTTTGTCTGGATCATTCATTCTTCTCTCTCTAAAACTAGTAATACTTTTTAATATTGTATTCAAAACAAAAAAAATTAGATTGATCCGCATAATATGCGGAGAAGAAGTCGTCAGGTCGCAGGGATACTGGTCTACTCGGTTTGCAGATGAGATACTAGAGCAGTTTTATTTCATATTCAATGTCCTTTAGTCCATCGTAAACATCGACAAATCGCTGGTTTGTTACTGAAGGCGCATCAATCCTAGCGGTAGTACCTTTGATATGTGTATGTGCCACTGGATTCCTTTGTTCCTTTAGTGCGTTTAAGGCTGCTTTCATGCGATCTAGTTTTGTCTGATTCACCTTAAGTTCAATTATTTCCAATTTTATTAATCCGATAACTTGCATAAGCATTTTTCGAAAATTATTATGATAGTCAAAGCCGTGAACCTTCTTAATTATCACTTTTTCTAAAAAGTTGAGGTTATCATTATTTCTTAATTTTCGATTTGCACACTTTCTCACAATATCATCCATAGATTCTTCTATCCATCCACAGAGTTCAAGAATTGCAAGTTTAGAGTAAAATAATGCTTCTTTTGGATTTGAGGTTCTGTTGTATAATGTACTTATTTTACTTAGATTTCTGAGTATTGAGGTTTTGCTGACCATTTATCTACCTGAGAAAATATTAATAGCAGCCGAAAGTCTATTTATCACTCGAGTTTTACCCGATAAGCCTTCGATTAATTTTTCTTCAGATAGCTCTTCGTGTTCAAGCAATCTGTTATATAGCTCTTTTACTATATTTGGATTTTGAGCTTCCAAATAATCAAGATTATGAGAAACACCGACTAAGATTGCCTCAAGAATTGTGATAGACAATTTAGTGGGAACCTTTCCTTTAAAAACCTTTCTGTATGTTAATTCAGCTGTTCGTTCAAACAACCTCTTTTTTTCCTCTATAAATTGAAGGCTGGGATTCTTGTTATCATCCATATATTCATTTAGAAAGCGAGCAAGTCTCCCTTTATAATCCGTATAGCAGTCATGGAATGCAAAAAGGCGCAGGATTAGCTCTTGTGTAGTGAATCGATAAACAACTTCTTTTTTCATTTTGTTGAGTTTCATCCAGGCTGAATTTTTGTCTAATTCTTTTAATAGTTGGTTGAATTGTCCTGCGTAAATGCAATTCCGGATTTCCTGATTGTTTAGTTTCATCCCCCCAGTATTGAGGCGATGAAAAATTGTAAAAAGATAGTTAGTGTGGCTCTTCTTCGAATAGTCACAGCGTAAAACTGTAATTGGTAAGGTCAAGTTTTCAACACGAGTATAGTAAACGTGAAGATCGTTGTTTTCATCCCTGAATTTTGATATTAATTGTCCTGACAAATTAGGTTCAATATCCCCGAGTTGTGACAAAGTCGAATTCTCGCCAGATAAGAAGCGAATAATTGTAGCCATACGCTGAAGACCATCTATAACCTGCCATTTTTGGGCTTTGTAGTCTAGACTAAAACACATACTGGGGATTGGCAATTGTTTGACAAGTGAGTCGATAAAACGCGTCTGATCGGGATTCTTCCACACAATTTCTCTTTGAAATTCTGGTTGAATTTGAAGGATGCCCTGGGTATGCATTCTGTAAAGATCGGCACAGGATCGAAGTTCGTTGTAGGCAATCACGTCATGTGGTGGGATTTCTGGACTGTCATCTTCCTGAAAAGAGTTTTCTTCTAAGGTTTTTAATTTCAATTTCATATGCAACTCCGTTCAAGTTTAATCTGCGTAATTTATTATACGCAGAACAATTATTGAATTGACCTTTGTTAGATGCAGAACACGAGGTATCGTGTCATATTAATACACCTTTCGAATATCAGAACCGCCTTACAAAAGATGGGTAGTAAAAGAATAAGGTTTCCGATAGTAAAATATAATTTAGATTATTGTGAATGTCAAGGATAAAGTTGGCAAGTTGGTCATTTGTCGGTTTTTTCATTCATCCCGACAGATCGGGATTCATTCAGATCCCGACCTACAAGATGATGTAATTGGAATGTGGGAAAGATTTTAGGAAATGTGCTTGACTATTGAGGGGAAAAATTGTATATTTTCCGTTCGTTTGTCTGAAAACACAATCGCGAGAGGATAAAAGCATGGCAACGGTGGAACCCTTCCAAGGGTATCGATATTTTGCAGAGATGGCGGGTGATTTGAAGGATGCGGTCACGCTACCGTACGATAAGATTGGGGAAGAACTGCAGGCAGATTATTACAATCGTAGTCCTTACAATGCGGCAAGGATTATTAAGAATAAAGAAAAGAACGCCGATCCGGAAACCACATATCCCGATGCCGGCAGGACGTTTCGGGAATGGATTGACCAGGGGGTGTTGATGCAGGATCCAGAACCGGGATATTATGCATATCATCAGGTGTTCCAGGCAGAGGGGAAGACTTATACCCGGAAGGGATTGGTGGGATTGACAGCATTGGAAGGGGGGACGGGGGTGCGGGCGCATGAGAAAACCTTGGCGGGTCCGAAGGCAGACCGGCTGCGGTTGATGAGGGCTACCGAAGGCAACGACGGACAGATTTTTATGTTGTATCCCGATCCGGGCGGAACGGTCAACCGGGTGATGGATCGGTTTACATCCGGGGAGCCGTTGATGGAAGTGCCGGATGATATGGGGGAAATTCACCGATTGTGGCATATTACCGATGGGGAGGCGATTGCGGAAATAAAGAGTGCGTTGGAAAATCAGGAATTGTTTATTGCCGATGGACATCACCGGTACGAGACCGCGGTCAATTTTATGAACGAATGCCGGGAGAAGGGGTGGCAGCCGGTAGGGGTGGAAACGTTTACTCACCGGATGATGACGTTGGTAAGTATGGACGACCCGGATTTGGTGGTGCTGCCGACACATCGTTTGGTGAGGGATTTGGTTGATTTTCAATTGGATTCATTTATTGTAGCATTATCGGAAGATTTCGAGGTGTCCGAGGTGACGACCAGGGAAGAGTTGTTCGCCAAATTGACTGAAGGCAAGAAGTGGACATTCGGGTTGGGAGCTGACAAGGGGAGCCGATTGTTTGTGGTGCGGTTGAAAGAGGAACAGGTGATTCAGGAACGAATCAGCGGCACGATGTCGCACCATTGGAAGTCATTGGATGTGACGGTATTGCATTCTTTGATATTGGAACGGTTGTTGGGGATCGATGCGGCGAAGCTGGAAGCTCAGGCGCATGTGGATTACGGTCGGGATAAGGACAAGGTTCTGGATCGACTTACCGATCGCTACCAGTTGGTGTTCCTGATGAATCCCACCAGCGTGATGGATGTGAAGACAGTAGCCGGTGCCGGTGAACGGATGCCGCAGAAGTCCACGGATTTTTACCCGAAACTGTTGACCGGGATGGTGTTCATGAGGATGAACATCGATAAAGGATAGAGGGGATTAGCCAAACTTCGGTTGTTTCCGCCGGGTGAGTTGTTCACCCAGGGTTTTGATAGCAGCGGAAGCCGGTTGTGGCTTCCGCTGTTTTATATCAAGAAAGTGTGAAAGGAATTGAGTCGTTTCACCCTATGCCACCCAATCCCCCCCTTAGGGGCAGGCTACCCACCCTTGGGATTGGGTGACATAGAGAACACCCGATTGAAATCGGGTGCTGTCTCAAGAGTGTCAGGTGAGGAATCGAAATTCGTTGAATCGAGATTCGTTGACACCTGACACCACAAAGAGTGTGAAAATACCCCCCTTTTAATCCCCCCCGGGAACCGGGGGGGAGGCACGGGCAAGATGCCCGTGCTACGGAACTGGATCCCCGCCTACGCGGGGATGACAAGTGGAATAAACGCGCGCAATAAGCTGCTTGGTGCACCCAGCTAATAATAGTTGGATTTATATAAGATGACTATTTGGTTACAATATGATCGGTCGCGGACGGTGCTGAAATTAGCGGGTCCGGTGATCGTGGGGATGATATCGCAGACGCTGTTGAACGTGGTGGATACCGCCATGGTGGGTCGTTTGGGGTCGCCGTCATTGGCAGGATCCGGTATGGGAGGATTGGTGTTCTGGATGTGCATGGGATCGTTGGGGGCGTTGAATATCGGCACCCAGGCGATTACGGCACGCCGGTATGGAGAAGGGCGGTTCCATGCTGCAGGTAAGGTGCTGGATAATGCTGCGGTAATCGCACTGGTGTTGGGATCAGTAATGACGGTATTGGGAGTGATCTTCACTCCTACGCTGTTTCCGTTGATTATCCACGATCCGGAAGTGGCGGTGCTGGGAGTCAGCTATTTGCAAGCCAGATTTTTTGGGGCGCTGCCGTTTTTGATCATTTTTGCGTTCCGTGGATTTTTCAACGGGATCGGACGCACCGTGATTCATATGCGGGTGGCGATTTTAGTTAATGCGATCAATCTATTCCTGAATTGGGTGTTGATATTCGGGAATTTGGGCGCGCCGGCAATGGGTGTGATGGGAGCGGGATTAGCCTCGGCGATAGGGACTTTAGTGGGAGCGATCGCCATCGTGATGACTGCTATGATGGGCAGTTACCGGACCAAATATGACCTATTCCGTAGGGGAAGTGCCAGTTTGGAGGTTAAAAGGGGGATTTTGAAACTGGCGTTGCCCACTGGATTGCAACGAGTATTGGCGATGATGGGATTTACCGTGTTTTTGGCGATTACCGGTTTGATAGGGACGGTGGAACAAGCAGTGTCCAACGTCATCATTACCATTATGTCGTTGAGTTTCCTGCCCGGAGTGGCGTTTGGGATTGCGGCTTCGACATTGATTTCGCAAAAGTTGGGTGAAGAAGACCCTCATGAAGCGGAGTTGATGGGTTGGGAGGCGGCGAAGTTAGCGGCGTTGTTTATGGGGCTGATGGGGGTGGTGTTTATCCTGTTTCCCAGTATGCTGATAAAGATATTTACCAACGAAACGGAAGTAATCCGAGCCGGGATTGTACCGTTACAGATTATCGGTGCGGTACAGGTTTTCGACGGCGTAGGGATGACAATCAGCAGCGCGCTTCAGGGTGCCGGGATGAACCGGTGGGTAATGATTGCGGAAGTAAGCATCAGTTGGTTTTTGTTTATTCCGTTGACCTATATATTTGCAATCCTTGCCGGGTGGGGATTGTACGGCGCATGGAGTGTCATGGCATTGTATTTCGCGTTGTTTGCGGTGGTTTGTTCGTGGAAGTTTGCCGGAGGCAGTTGGCAGAAGGTGCAGATATGATGGAAGTCAGATTTTTCCTTGCAAAATCGGGGGAAATTGCTTATATTAATAGGTTAGGTGTTAATTCTTCCCGCCAGGTTACTCTTCGTTTGAAACCTTGCGGGAACAAAAGTTAAGCATTTAATTACATCGTGGGGTGGTATGATCCATATCGCTGCATGATGGTGTTTATGATGTTGCTTAACCCGAGAATCCAATCCCCAATCCGTTGGATCAGGGGGTATTTTGGAGGTTCCTATGGATATGGTATGTCGAAGTCAAGATGGAGTCGTGGTTTTCGAGCTGGGGGGGAAGATCATGGGAGGGTCCGATTCCAAGCGATTTCACGAGGAGTTGAACAAGTGGTTGGAGGAGGGGAGCCGGCAATTTGTGATCGATTTGGGTGATGTGGATTGGATGAACAGCTCCGGGTTGGGGATTTTGATTAGCGGGTTAAAGAAGATCAAGGATCATCAGGGGAATTTACGTTTAGCCAGGATTACGGAAAAGATTAAGAACGTGTTGACGATAACGAAGCTGTTAATTGTGTTCAGGATACATGACACGGTGGATGAGGCGGTGGGCAGTTTTTCATGATGGATGAGCAGCGGTAGCAGATATGAACAAGTCCCGGGAAACGTGTGATAACGGTACAGTGTTGGATGTCGGTGTGGATGCAGGCTCCGATTTTGATCAAGGGTTAAGTTTGGTTAAGGAATTGGAGGTGTTGGCTCGGGATGCCGGGCAGCATCTGGATGACGGGGTGCATCCGACGGTTGTGGAATTTGTACGGAAGTCTCAGGAACTAAAAGCGGTATCCACACTGCTTGTGGAGGCAGAGCGGGAACGGCTTCAGAATGATTTGTTTATGGAGATCGGTGCCAAGTTATCGACCACGTTGGCGTTGGATGAGCTGCTTCCGCTGATTATCGATTCATTACGGGAAGTGGTGCAGTATGATGCGGGGGGGATTTTTTTGGTTAAGGCGGATACCGGGGAGATTGAAGGGCAGGTGCTTCGGGGGTATGATATC
>CBDVBD010000172.1:0-6338 GCA_965372135.1 uncultured bacterium
ATTCCATGCCGAAGCTCGTGAAGGAATGTGGCATCCGCCTATCCCGGGGGATAACTGGACCTGGTCGGTGGAACCGGAAAGTCTGGGCACCATCAGTGACAGCGGATTATTCGTTGCCGCGGCTCAGGGTGAGGGACACGTATATGCCTCCTGTGTGATCGATAGCGTTACTTACACCGGTGAGGCTACAATACATATATTGGGTGAACCACCACCGCCGCAAATTTTCGTAATCGTTCATCCTTGGATGGCGATGGTCGAAGTAGGTAACCAGCGTCAATTCCATGCCATGGCGCGGGAAGGCTGGTTCCATCCAATCCCAGTGGATGAATGGACCTGGTCGGTGGAACCGGATAGCTTAGGCACCATCAGTGACAGCGGTTTGTTCGTTGCCGCTGCCCCAGGCGAAGGAAATGTATACGCCTCCTGCGTCATCGAAGGTGTAACTTACACCGGTCACGCAAGAGTAATCGTTATGGGTGAAAATCCGGGCGGTACCATCTCGGGAACCGTGGTGGATGAATCCGGAGATCCCATCGAAGGCGCGTGTGTCCGTGCATTCGGCGGAGGTTGGTGGCATCCCCACGTCACTCAAACCGATGATGATGGCAACTACGAACTTTCCGGATTAGCACCCGGGACATACATTGTACGCGCCTGGGCATTCGGATATATTGGGGAATATTGGGATGATCAGCCAAATTGGCACCTCGCCGACGAAATCCAGTGCACCGGACCGGGATTCGTATTCGATGCCGACTTCGAACTGGCGGAATCTTCCGGAGGTCCGTTCTTGATCGCCGGAATCGTAAGCGATCCAGGATTGGTTCCTCTCAATGGCGCTTTTGTGTTTGCTATGGGGTCAGATGAGCAGGTGTACTTCGCCGCGGCTGATCCGGATGGCAAATTCGAACTCCCGGTTCCCACCGGCGAATACCACGTCTGGGCGGAATTCCCTGAATTCGAAACTCAATGGTACAATCATGTCTCCATTATCGGGCAGGCAATCAGGGTGGAAGTGGGCTTCATGTCCGCCGTAAACATTATCGAATTCGATTTGATCCCGGTCGCCTCCAGCGCTGGTGATCCAGAAATCGCCACCATTACCGAATATCGCCTGGATGCACCGTACCCCAACCCTTTCAATCCGACAACCACGTTGTCGTATAGCCTGGCATCCAGAACACAGGTGCAGTTGAGGGTGTATGACGTCTTGGGACGAGAAGTCGCCTCTCTGGTGAACCACACCCAGGATGCCGGTACTTATCGAGTCGCCTTCGACGGCACTAACCTAGCATCCGGAAACTATTTCGTAATACTGAACGCCGGTGATGCCACTATAACTCGGCAGATTGTCTTAATAAAATAAGCAATCTCGTTGACATTAAGAAAGCCCTGCTGGATTTCCCGGCAGGGCTTTTTCTTTGGAGTGCGCAAGCAAGTTTGCGCCTTAACTCCCCGAGGCTTGCCTCGGGGGAACGGGAAGCAAGCTTCCCGAAGACAAAGCGCAGGCGAGCCTGCGCACTCCAAAGTTATTTCAACAACACCATCTTCTGTACTTGATGGAAATCCCCTGCCTGCATTCGTGCAAAATATATCCCCGATGCCAATCCCGATCCATCAAACACTGCTTTTTGCGTCCCCACATCACGCCATCCATCCACTAAAGTCGCCACTTTTCGTCCCATTACATCATACACCACTAAATTCACCCGTGCCCCCGCTGGCACCGCAAACTCCAATGTCGTGGTAGGATTAAACGGATTGGGGTAGGGTTCATAAAGAGCAAAGGTACCAGGGATATTTGAAGATGGAGTTGGTCCTGCCGTGACATATCCTTCAGCGACGCCGTGTAATTCCACTTCAACAAACTCTGCGTTGTTTTCAATTGCCATAATTTCATCGTACAACATAGTATCTACCGGACTGAAATATACCATGATCTCAAGACTATCACCAGAGGCAATGAGGCTGTCTGCCGGGTCCCAATTTGTGCTGAAAGACGGATTACTGGTGAAGATGTCGAACAGTACTAATGTGAGATTGCCAACGCTACATATAGTTAGAGGTAGTTCTGCCTGTTCTCCCACCGATACTGATCCGAAGTTGAGTATTCCCGTGGTCAAGGCAATGCTGGCAGCATTATGAGGGAAATAATAGGCACCAATATCCGTAATAGTACTGTCAGGATCAAGAGGATAAGTTGGATCACCTGCATCGATACAAGCTGAGAGAGGAGTTAGACGATAATCACCCTCCTCGGGATTCACGAACCTCGGATCCTCGTAAATGTTAAAATATACATCGCATGAATCACCATTGAGATTTGTGCTGACAACAGTACCCAGGAAGTTCGGTGGAATTCCCCTAAAATTACCCCATTCATTGTCGTAGAAATCACAATAACTCACAGTAGTTCCTTGACTATTATTGCCAAAGTTAATACCCATGTAATCTCCCCCATACACAATGGTGTTATCAATCACAGGCTGGGAACTTCCAATGTTGATACCGTACACAAAATTCTCTGACACTGTACAGTGACTTATTCTTGGTGCATTATTGCACGACAGTATCTTAATCCCATCCTGTCCGTTCAAATTGACCACACAGTAATTGATGTCAGGATAATCTGCATCCACGCAGTAAATACCTGCTTCAGTATTTTCGGTAATGACACATTTTGAAATCGTTGTTGGTGAGAGCCATCTAACGCAAATTCCATTCCCAATATTCCGACTCACATCACAGTTCGTGATTAGCACATCAACGTAATCAACAGTAATTGCCCCCAACAATGATGGTGATGAATTTTCTACCACTGTGCAATGGTTAATAATCATATCGAGATTCCCAGGAAGCCCGTTCCATATTCTAATAGCTGGTTGGTCGAGGACACCCGTCACATAACAATATTCTAACCGGCATACTCCTGAAGGGGTAATAACATTAATCCCTTCCCACCCAGGTGTACCTGGCGCAGGCATGAATTTGATGGTATCGGTTTCTGTACCAACTGCATTGATGATGCCTTCTATTATAAAATCATAAGTGTTGCTGCTATCCCCTAAAAAATAGAAAATGGCACCAGGTTCGATGGTTAGGGATGCGTTACTATTGACTCGAATATCTCCCTCTACTATGTAGATCGTGTCCTCCATCACTCCGCTGAGTTCCCCGGAAATATAAATTCCATCAGGTACGTCAAACAAAATCACATCTGGAAGGGTCATTGCTGTGGATATTAACCATTCTCCAATATGCGCAGTTGAATAACCGTGATGAAAGAGTTGGACATCATAGGCGCCAGGATTAAGGTGAGCCCGGTAATATCCGGTTGCATCAGTAAATGCTGAATCCGTCACCGAAACCGGTGAACTCGCTTCAAAAAGAACTCTGGTTCCCGCATGATTGGATTGCCCTTCCAGGTAACAATACCCATCCACCTGGACAGCAAAACCAGCAATAGTGGTGACCAAAAGTCCCACTATCAACCCTAATAGTGCTTGTTTCAACATTTCGGTCTCCTTTCAAAAAAGATAAAGCGAACCTGTGCCATCATGATTTCGACCGGCGAGGTTCGCTTCATATATCCCTCCTAACCAATGATTTCCAAAAATTCGGAGATAATCAGGTTGTCGGGAATATAGCCAATATTTTGACAGATGTCAAGGGCAATTGGCTACGAGGAGAAGATTTTACAAAAATTTTACAACTTTTTAAATTCCATTTCTTTCTTTAATTACAACTGGATTTAACTAACCAGACAACTATATCTCTATATGATTCAATCATTTCCACGTCATCTCCTTTTGTCCTTACAGCCATCATTTCAACAACACCATCTTCTGCACCTGATGGAAGTCCTCTACCTGCATCCGGGCAAAATATATTCCCGACGCCAACCTCGACCCATCAAACACCACTTTATACGACCCCACATCACGCCATCCATCCACCAACGTCGCCACATTCCGCCCCATCACATCATACACCACCAAATTTACCCTTGCTGCCATCGGCACCGCAAACTCCAATGTCGTCACAGGATTAAACGGATTTGGATAACAGGGCATCAATTTAAATGCCGACGGCATAGGATCGTCACCCCCACCCCAAATCCCCAGCTGGTTAAAATAGAACGCCCCAATATCCACTACCGTTCCATCAGGATCCAAAGGCGAATTCGGATCACCCGCATCGATACATGGTGATCCTGCTTGCAGATGATAATCTCCACCCATGGGATCCACAAACAATGGATCCATAAAAATATTAAAATATGCATCACACGAATCGTCATTCCCATTCACAGTCACCAACTCCTCAAAGTAGTTTGGAACCGCGGTTCCAAAGAGGTGGGAACCCATATTATCATAAAAGTCATTAAAGGAAATGGAAAATGAAGAGTAAAAGGAATCCTCAATATAAACTGCACCATCTCCACTATTCCCATACACGATGGAATTCTTCATCATGAGACTGGAACGATTCTCACAATGAATAGCGCCGCCATGCTCCACAGCTGAATTGTTGCTAAAGGTACAATTAATGATCGAAATATCGACCAGTTGACCGATGTATGCCCCCCCTCCATACTCTTCGGTGGAATTCCCACTGATGCTGCAATGATCCAACATGATAGTACATGGACCCCATATATAGATTCCTCCTCCTACTCCAGGAGTAGTGTTATTACTAATGGTACAATAGCTCAGTGTGGGACTGGAATTATAGTAGCATTTGATTCCACCACCATCATAACTCACTGATGAATTACCGATGATGTTGCAATAGCTGATGGTTGGATGAGAGCTATTTAGGGTGATACCAGCACCACCGCCGGAACTCTGAGGATACCGAGAATCAGTATTTCCTATGATGTCGCAATGAACAAACGAAGGACTACAATCATTACAATTGATTCCTCTTGCGTTGCTGCTGGTAATCAGGCAATATTCCAGTCTGCTTGCATCATTTGCGCCGTGAAAAACAAGTCCACTCCAACCAGGGGAATCAGGTGCGGGCATAAACGTTATACTGTCTGTTTCAGTACCGACAGCTAACAGGTATCCCTCTATCCTAAAATTGTACGAAGATTCATCATCTCCAAGAAAATAGAATCTAACTCCGGGGTTCACAGACACAGAGTCCAATTCATTCACCAACAGATCCCCTTCCACAATATACATAGAGTTTTCTAGAGTTCCGGATATCGAGCCGGATAAATACTCGGCATTTGATGCATCAAGCAAAACTACTTCCGACAGGGTGATGGACTCAAATGTCAGTTGGTCAAAGAAAGCTGACCCCAGGTATGTTCCTTGAGAGAAGTAAATATCATAGATTCCTGGAAACAGCTGAATACTGAAATAGCCGGATCCATCAGTAAATGTCGAATCGGTAATTGCAAGCGGTGAATCCGCTTCGAACAGAACTCTTGTCCCCGCATGATTGGATTGCCCTTCAAGGTAACAATACCCATCCACCTGAATCGCAAAACCGGCAATAGTGGTGGCCAAAAGACCCACTATCAACCCTAATAGTGCTTGCTTCAACATTTCGGTCTCCTCCTAAAAAAGATAGAGCGAACCTGTGCCATCATGATTTCGATTAGCGAGGTTCGCTCATAATTCTGCCCCTCAAAATTAATCCACACCGATATTTAAATACAATTTAGTAAATAAAATAGCCTTTGTCAAGCAAAATCAGTCAAGGCAGCAAAATTTTACAATTGTAAAGAATTCCTACATTTTTTGCACGATCCTTTAAGGAAAATTCAAATTCATAAAAAACAAAAAACGAGCGAATCCCTTGCTATCGCGGAACGTTAACAAGGAATCCGCCCATAACCACCTCACGCCGGTTTCCCATTATTGTCGTTACTGACAATACAAAATAACCTCAAATCAAGCGGATGTCAAGAGATATTTTTTCTCTGCCCAAAATTTTACAATTGTAAAACTATACTTTGGGGGCGTTTTTGGAGTGCGCAAGCAAGTCTGCGTACCCCATATTAATAATCATCCTGTATTTTCACCTGATCATACCGAAACGATTCCACTTTTTTACGGAAAACCGAATCTGCATATTCCCTAAACCAATTTGATGAACAATATGGATATTGATCCGCGTTGGCTACTAATCCATGTTTTACTGAGTTGTTATGTACATAATTCAGTCTAGCGAAATAGCTCTTCTCATACGTTAGGCATGTATCCCAATACTGAAACCATACCTTACGTCCCAAGGTGTCGTCTAAAAGGTTAATCAAACGTGCGCTTTGAGAATGAAAGCGTTGTATCAAACTTCGTAATGACATTCCCTCATCGTATGAC
>CBDVBD010000173.1:0-6250 GCA_965372135.1 uncultured bacterium
CCTCGTTCTTTGAAAACAAATTCTTGAAGCGATAGACAATCTAAGGATTTTCAGGTCTTCAGGTTATTTATTTTTCCTGAAGTATTTCCACTTAGTAAGAGAAACAAAGATTAACTAACAGGGGAGGTGGATTATGAAGGTGTTATTGTGGATTACAATGCTATTGTCGGTTACCGTAGTTTTGGCACAGGCGCCGGATACGTTGTGGACAAAGCGGATTGGGGGAATATTCGATCAATGGTGTCGTTCTGCAAAACAGACTTCAGACCGGGGGTATATCATTGCAGGTCAAAGCCAACCAATTGGATACTTCTACTTGGTCAAGACTGATAGTGACGGACACGTGGAGTGGGAACGTAATTACAAAGATTATGAACTCAACGGCGGTATTTTTTCGGTTGAATTAACGAGCGATGGAGGATACATCTCTGCAGGTTATGTACACATAACCTCAAAGTTGAGAAACCAAACCGGCCTTTTGAGGACAGACGGAGCGGGCAATGTAGTTTGGACAAGGAAGTTTAAGGGCGGGAGCAGTAATGTCGCATTGTGTGTAAAGCAAACAACAGATAATGGTTTTATAATAGGTGGATATGAATCGTCATTCACTTCAGGTGATGCATCTCAAGGGGCATATTTAAAAAAGTTAAATGCAGCCGGAGAAACCTTGTGGACACGTTCGAATTTGAACGTTTCATCTATAAAAGCGGTGAATTTGGCGGTAGGTGGGGGTTATATAGTTCTGGGTAATAGTTCCGAATGTCATTTAATGAGAATAAACGATAAGGGGGAGACGTTATGGTCAAACGAGTATTGCGGAGAAGGGCAAAGGGTTATACGAACAGATGATGGTGGATATATATTAGCGGGGAGGGACAGGGACGCATTTTTGTTGAAAGTGGATAGTCTTGGTAATACATTGTGGGATAGAACATATAAAGAGATCGACATCGAACGCATTAATGATGTCGATCAAACGGCAGATGGTGGTTACGTTGTTGTGGGAAACAGCACAATTAAAAACCAACGGGAACATAAAACGGTTGTATTCAGAGTGAATAGTTCTGGGGACATATTGTGGACTCAAACGAACTGGGGTAGTTGGCTTATAGCATCTCAGGGTGGATGGTTCGGTGGGACTTCGATAGAACAGTGCGTAGATGGAGGGTATTTGATCGCCGGGTATGCCACGATATATGGAGAAAAAGACATATATTTGATTAAAACACGTCCAGATTTATGGTTCCCACAAGAGTAGCTTGTTTCAGAATTACCGTTGGGAAATGGCAATAGAAATCAAATTGAAAGATACAAATTCAGGAGATAAAAATGGCTGAGACACCTTCAAATATGCTGCCTTTAGGGACAGCAGCGCCTTATTTTACGTTACCCGATGCGGTATCGGGGGATTCTTTGAATTTGGCGGAATATAAATCAGACACGGCGACGGTGGTGATGTTTATTTGTAATCACTGTCCGTTCGTGATCCATGTACAGGATCATTTAGTTCTGCTTGCGAATGAATATATAGCCCGAGGGATTTCGTTTGTGGCGATAAATTCCAACGATATTGTCAATTATCCGCAGGATTCGCCGGAAAAAATGAAGGAACGGGCGTTGGAAAAGGATTTTCCATTTCCGTATCTGCTGGATGAATCGCAGGAAGTAGCGAAAGCGTACCGGGCGGCATGTACGCCGGATTTTTATGTGTTCGACGGAGATTTGAAGTTGGTGTATCGCGGGCAATTGGACGATTCCAGACCCGGAAACGGGATTGCTGTGACTGGGAAAGATATGCGAGCGGCGTTGGATGCGATTTTGAACGGCGTGCCGGTGTCCGCCAGAACCCCTATGGGGGAGCCGGGGACTTTTCGGGAAGTTAAAAAAGTAGTACTTTTGAAATAGTTACATGTGACAACTGAATAATAAACACAGCAAGGATTCGCCATGGAGTGGAAGGATTATTCCAAAGAGATCACGGAAGTGATAGGATTGACCGGCAGTCCGGTGGCGGTGACGTATTCGATGGAGGCGCCATCGAATGTCACCAAGGGCAAATTCCGGGTGTGTGACGCCTTGATCAAGGCTCGGAATGGAAAAATAATCGATTTAAGGAAAGATAATTCGTCCTGCGGAGGCGGGACATGGCACCTGGGATTAGGGGAACGTCCGAAAGGAGAAGCGGACAAAGCGTTGAAGGAATTTTTGGTCGATGGGGAAAAGTTATTTTGTTCCATTGCTGGATTTCATCGAGCGATGGTGTTGTGCCAGGCGCCTCCGTTGGGATTGGCGGAACACGTGGTGTTGTCGCCGCTGGAAAAAGCGGAATTCACGCCTGACGTGGTGGTGTTTATCTGTAATGCGGAGCAAGCCTGCCGGCTGGTGACGCTGGACGGGTACGATCACGGGATTCCGCCCAAGGTGGAGATGGCGGGAGCCACCTGCCATCAGGTGATTGCCTATCCGGTGGTGAGCGGGGAGATGAACGTGAGTCTGATGGACTATACCAGCAGGAAGATTCCTGGGTATAAACCGGAAGATTTGTTCGTATCGATTCCCTATCATCGATTTCATGGAGTGATGCGTAGCATCCCCCATTGTACAGCCGGAACGGCACCGATGGAATATCCGGAATCATGGCGGGGTGAGCGGCTGGATCATTAACCGTTGATTACACTGCATATGAAGACTGGCAGACGAGAGCATCTGCCAACACAAGCAAATACTAAGATAAAAACGAGGTAATTTATGCATAAGCTGGTAATGGTCCGGCATGGGGAAAGTGTGTGGAATTTGGAGAATGTCTTTACCGGATGGACCGATGTGGATTTGTCGGAAAAGGGAGTCCGGGAAGCGCACGAGGGGGCAAAAGCGCTGATCGAAGGCGGTTATACGTTCGATGTGGCGTTTACCTCGGTGCTGAAGCGTGCGATCCGGACGCTGTGGATTATGCTGGACGATATGGATTTGATGTGGATTCCGGTGGTCCGGTCGTGGCAGCTGAACGAACGGCATTACGGGGCGTTGCAGGGATTGAACAAAAAGGAAACCGCCGACAAACACGGGATGAAACAGGTGCAAAAGTGGCGCCGGAGTTACGATATTCCCCCTCCGCCGTTGGAGGAATCAGATGAGCGGCATCCCATAAATGATCCACGTTATACAGATTTACCCAGGGAGGATGTGCCGGCGACGGAATCGCTGAAGCTGACGCTGGAAAGGGTGCTGCCGTACTGGCATGACACGATTGTGCCGACGTTGAAACAGGGCAAGCGGGTGTTGATTTCAGCGCACGGGAACAGCATGAGGGCGTTGGTGAAATATTTGGACGATATTTCCGACGAGGAAATTCCGGGATTGAATATACCTACAGGAATACCGTTGGTGTACGAGTTGGATGATGAGTTGAATGCGATCCGGCATTACTATCTGGCGGACGATGAGACATTAAAAGCAGCCACCGCATCAGTTGCGGGGCAGTTAAAGCGTGGTTAGTAGCAAGTGATTTGCACAAAAGCTTATTTTGGAGGTGAGGCTATGAATTCTATTATTCGGTGGTTCTTGATTGGGGTGTTGGTGCCGGTGATGGTGCTGGCTGGCGGGAAGGGGATTCGTCCGGTGAACACCTATTCGATTGTGGCGTATGATAGCGCGACCGGGCAGTTTGGGGCGGCGGTGCAGTCGCATTATTTCAAGGTGGCGGATGTGATTTGGGTGGAACCGGCGGTGGGGGCGGTGGCAACCCAGTCGCTGGTGGATTTTGCTTACGGTCCGTTGGGGATCGAAATGATGATGAAGGGGAAATCGGCGGAACAGGCGTTAAAGGGGCTGCTTGCCAGCGATCCCGACAATCAGGTGCGACAGGTGGCGATGATTGACATAAACGGTGTGGTGGCGGCGCATACCGGAGATAAATGTATCACCTATGCCGGACATCGCACCGGGAAATACTATTCCTGCCAGGCGAATTTGATGCGGGATTCCACGGTGTGGGATGCCATGGCAGAGGCATATGAAAGCGCCGAAGGCGATCTGGAGGAACGGCTGATGGCGGCGTTGGAAGCGGCGGAAGCGGAAGGCGGCGATATCCGGGGCAAGCAGTCGGCGGCGATCGTGGTGGTGGGCGCTCATCCCACCGGAAAACGCTGGGTGGACCGGATTGTGGACCTGCGGGTGGATGATTCGCCGGAACCGTTGGTGGAACTCCGGCGGCTGCTGAACATCAACCGAGCCTACAAGCATATGGACAAGGGGGATGAGTACATTACCGAAGAGGAATACGAACTGGCGAACGAAGAGTACTCCAAGGCGGCGGAATTGGCGCCGGGGAACGTGGAAATACGGTTTTGGCAGGCGGTGACGTTGGTGTCGGCGGGGGAAGTGGAACGGTCATTGCCGATTTTCAAGGAGGTGTTCGATGCGGATGAAGCATGGCGGATTCTGGTGCCGCGGTTGGTGGATTCGGAGTTACTGCCGGATGATGATGACATTATAAAGCTGATCGTGGAACAATAATTGAAAGTTAGAAAGTTTAAAAGTTCGAAAGTGCCCGTGGTAGTTATTATCACGGGCATTATCGTGAAATGTAAAATATTTGTAAAATTTTACATTTCATGTGAAAAGGGGTTGACAAGGCTATTTTTAGTTACTATATTGTTTTAGTTCAGGATCATCCGGCTATATCTTTCCAGTTTTCAAAAATCATTAGAGAATCAATCATGTGGAGGGTATTATGAAGCTGTCAGTGTTGTTAGCGGTTTTGGTGGTCAGTACAGTTTGGGCGCAGCCTGATCCGGACACATTGTGGACACGTACATATGGAGGCGAATTACCAGACAGGGCATATTGTATCGATGAAACACATGACGGAGGTTTCATCATCGCAGGGAAGACGGAAAATTTCCCTTATGGAATCTATTTAGTAATGATAAACAGTCAGGCCGAAACGTTGTGGACAAGGACATATAATGAACCGGATAACTGCATATATTCTATCCAACAGACGGTGGATGGGGAATTCATTATGGCTGGTTCATTTAGCGCTTCGGGTACTGGTGGTCATGATTTTTTTATTATGAAAACAGATAATAGAGGGGATACTTTATGGACCCGAAGATTTGGGGGAGATTGCGACGATGTCGCTTACTCGGTAAAAGAGACATCAGAAGGAGGATATATTGCAGTAGGATATTACAAACGCCCCATAAGCTATATGTTTTGTGATAGTGACGACATCTATATTGTGAAACTTGACCCGGGAGGTGACACCGAATGGACGATAATCCTGGAAGATCCTAACGATGATATAGCTTACGATGTTCAGCAAACATCTGACGGGGGATATGTAATAGCCGGAACTAAAGGTAGTCCCGGAAATAAGGATTATTACCTAGTAAAAACAAATGGATTAGGAGATACTCTGTGGACCAGAACTTATGGGGGGACTGCAATTGATCGCTGTTATGCGTTGGATCACACATCAGATGGGGGATACGTTCTATCGGGAAAAACAACCAGGAGTGGAATATGGATCGTAAAAACTGATAGTAATGGAGATACAATCTGGACCGCTAGAAATGAATATGGCGCATATAATGAAGTCATATCAATATATCAGATGTCAGACGAGGGTTATATTATTGGTGGGATTGCTTCCATGGGTGTAGGTTCTGTTCAATATTTCCTTGTTAGGACAAATAGTCAGGGGGACACTATTTGGGCCAGAAATTATGGGGGTAATTATTTTGATATTTGTGAGGAAATATTACCGACTCGAGATGGAGGGTATGTAATGGTGGGACTAACCGAAATAGCTCATCCAGGCGATATTTACTATTACGTTGTAAAAACTGGACCGGATTCGTATAATTTTCCACAGATTGCGGTGTCGTTGGATACGCTTGATTTTGGAGTGGTGACAGTTGGGGAACAGGTGGAGCACCTCTTACACATTTACAATCAAGGTGATGCGCCGTTGGTGCTGTATGACGTTCAATCTACCAATGCCAGCTTTAGCACCAATTATAATTCTTTGGACAGTCTGATATATCCCGGGGATAGATTGTCGATATTGGTAGCGTTTTCGCCTGAAGATACGATCACCTATAACGAAACCTTAAGCATTCTGAATAATGACGAGCTTGTGGAAATTGCACTGTTGGGGACTGGGGGTATATTGGGAGCGGGAGAAGAACCGGCTTCTACTATTCCAGAAAGTTATACATTGCATCCGGTATATCCGAATCCATTC
>CBDVBD010000174.1:0-6151 GCA_965372135.1 uncultured bacterium
CCTTTGGTTTGAGTATCCATTTATTGATGAAAAGTACGGTCATGCCATCTTTGAGTGGGGTGGGGGGATGGAGCATCAGACAATCACATCTATTGGCGCGAATATCGTGACCGGCACGCATCAGTATGATTGGCTATACGCCCACGAATTAGCGCACATGTGGTGGGGGGATCTGGTGACGTGCGGCACCTGGGCGGATATCTGGCTGAATGAAGGATTTGCTACCTATTCGGATGCGTTGTGGCAGGAACATATCGGTGGACAGTCGGCATTGCAGACCCGGATGAGTTCGTTTCGATCGAGTTATTTTTATGAGGACAACCAGAACCGTTTTCCCATGTATGCGCCGGTGATTATGTGGGGTTCTACTGTGTACCGGAAAGGTGGATGGGTGTGCCACATGATGCGGCATGTGTTAGGTGATTCACTCTATTGGGAGTTCTTCGATGAATGGGGTAGTCGTTTTGCCTATGATGCCGTCGTTACCGATGATTTGACGGAAGTTTTAACCGACATTGCAGGTTATGATATGGAATGGTTCGTGCACCAATGGGCGTATGATGCCGGGTATCCAGAGTATCGGTATGCCTGGCAATCCACCGATTTAGGCGGCGGGCAGTGGCAGGTAGATATGGTGATAGATCAGGTGCAGACATCCGTGAACAATACTCCAATTTATAAAATGCCGATAGATGTGGATTTATATTATAATAGCGCCTGGCATACCTTCACGATATGGGATTCCTTACCCCGCCAGCATTTCCGCTGGACGGTTGATGGGAGTCCGACAAACTTCCGATTCGATTACCAGCAATGGGTATTGTGTACTCATGCTCCGATGATAGGAATGCCTCCGGAAACCGGGATGGCATATGCCTATATTGAAGTGGATGATACGTTGGGTAATGGAAACCAATGTTCCGATCCCGGCGAAACCATCGATTTATATGTTGCTATTCAAAATACCGGATGGGACGATGTAACAGAGGTGAGGGGGCAATTGAGCAGTACAGATCCGTACATAACTATCACCGCAGATACTTCCAGTTATCCGGATATGTCTGGATACGGAATTCAGCGAAATGTGATCCCGTATGTGGTGGAAATCAGCTCATCGTGTCAGGTGGATTACGAAGCAGATATGCAGATTTATATGACCGCGGCTGGTGGTTTCTCCGCGAATATCAATTTCATGCTTCCTGTGGGCGATCCCAGGATGCTGCAAACCGGTCCGGATAATTATGGATATTATGCGCTGGATATGTACGATCTGGAAGTTCCCGAATACGGCTGGTTGGAAATTAATCCCAATGTGGGTGGAAACGGGACACTGATTCATTTTTCGGGAGATGATGAAACAGTGCAGATTGCGCTGCCGTTTACATTTATCTACTACGGGCAGTCCAGTGATACGTTGTCGGTATGCAGTAACGGTTGGGTGACACCGTCCGTTACCACCGACACCGATTATAGCAACACGGGCATCCCGAATGCCGGCGGTCCGGCGGGGATGATTGCTCCTTTCTGGGAAGATTTGTCTCCACAGGAATTCGGCGCTGTAGCCTATTATTACCATCAATCGCAGCACCGTTTCATGGTGGAATTCTACCGTACTCGCCAATATTATCCCAACTGGGCATACGAGACGTTTCAGGTGATGCTGTACGATCCGGCGCACTGGACTACGGTGACTGGTGATGGGGAAATTGTGTTCCAATATCAAAGTTCGGATGATCTCACTTCCTGCACAGTTGGGATCGAAAATTGGGATGAGGATGATGGAATACAGTACTTATACAACGGCAATTACAACAATAACGCATGGGAAATTACAGACCAATTTGCGATTAAATTTAGCACTGGACCCACGTACGCTGTACCTGAAAAAGAAGTTCAAGTGGTTCCTTCCAGCTATGCACTATTCCAGAATTATCCCAATCCGTTCAATTCCCAGACGGTGATTAAGTACCGGATTTCCAAGCCTGGATGGGTAGCGCTGGAGGTATATAATGTGTTAGGGCAGCGGATCGACCGACTGGTGGCACGTCATCAGGTTGCCGGGGATTATACGATTGCTTGGGATGGTAAGACCGATATCGGTGTGGATGCGGCTTCCGGTATTTATTTCTACCGCTTGAACGCCGGTGATTTCACCAAAACGAAAAAGATGGTACTGTTGAAATAGTCCCATAGGTAATGTTGATATAAGAAATGCCATTCCGAAGAGTCGGGATGGCATTTTGTATTGCTAATGGAGATGATTGTTATTTCATATACATCCACCGCCCCCAATGGGAACCTTCGGGATGGCTTAGCTTATAGAAATATAAGCTGGACGAGTTCGTCTGATCCTGAAACCATTGAACACGATGCCTGCCTTGAAGCTGGTGTCCCAAGGTGCGTTTCTCTACACTCTGCCCAAGTAAATTGAACACCTCCAACGTGATTTCGCCCGGCTCCAGGATTTCATAATCCAGAGTCACGGTGGAGTTGAAGGGATTGGGGTAAGACCCGTGTACCACAAATAACGAAGGGCTTTGCCAGGGTTGTTTTTCCAGGTCGGGGATGGACGAAAACTGGTAATGCATGGCGTCCCACACGTTGATAATGCCCCAACCGTAATCGTTATTGGGAGTGGATGCGTTATCGGCGGTCATCATCAACGCTTCCCGCACCATCATCGGGGTCCAATCGGGATGTGCTTCGAGCAGCAGGGCACACGATCCCGCAACCAGTGGCGTTGCCAATGACGTCCCGCCGACACCACCGTAGGATGTCGTATCCCATGCAGTGGCGCACCAAGTATCCACACCCAAGGCACAGACTTCCGGTTTGATACGACCGTCATACGAGGGTCCCGGCGATGAGAAACTGGCGATGTAATCGTAGATATCAACCGCTCCACAGGCTATAACGCTATCGGCATCTGCAGGGGCGATGATATGCCCCCATGAGGAATTCCGCTCATTGCCAGCGGCGGTCACGCACACGATGCCGTTCGCTACTGCGATGTCAACTCCGATGGTGGTGACGGCGGTATTACCGTCCATGTCGGGCCATTCATACCAATCGATGTATCCCAGGGAGGTGGATACGATTTCCCCGCCCAGGGAATCCGCCCATTCCAATCCTGCCACGTACCAATCCTCTTCGATGGGTTCCTCGAACGATACCGTTTCGGTCTTGCCGGCTAAGATGGATGCATGGTATGCCGGTCCGTATAATGTTCCTGGAGCCAATCCAGCGGAAGCGGACAGGGTATAGGTTCCGTGATTGTGCTGCCAGAAGGTATCCGGAGGAATTTGGTTCCACACGATGGAGTCCCCGTGGATGAAATCCCAAGCTGCAACCAGCCGCAGACTATCGAATGCTTGATGCCACAACATATATCCGGTGTCCAGCAGACACAGCAACACCCCGTCCCCGGAATATCCTTCGTCGTGTACCGGGATTACGTTAATCTGTTCCAACTGTGCCCTGGACGGTCCGTAATCTAACTCATCGATGCCGGGATCGGGATATGTATTCCCCTGTCCGTCGGAAGGGACGATTTCCGGTTCCGGTCTGCGACCTTTCGCCACCGGGTCGATGGCTCTGACAAAGGACAGTTGTGATATTTCCCGAATTTGATCAACGGTTGCATCCACACTGACCGCATTCAAGTATCGACTAACTACCCGCTTCTTAACACTGGTCGCCAACACCTGCCGCACAAATTCCTGGTTCACCGGAAGATCCACGTATGATACTAACCTGCCGATTTTGACTTTCGATCTGCGCCAGCGGGCATTGGGCAGTAGTTGATTTTCGGCATGTTCGAGCGCTGCCTCAAACTCCTGATCGGTATTGAATCCTCGGTTGGTGAAATATACCCACACCGATACCGGTTGTGATCCTACATCATTCAGCGATGGTGAGATCACCGGTGTGCGTGGCGCATGATACGGCACCACCGCACAAACACCTCCTGCAATCAGTAGCAATGCTACTAACGAAACTGTCAACAATCTCATGATTTTGCCTGCTTTAAGAAAATTATCCTCTCAATGTTCCTTATGCTTGATCGATGAAGAGAAGTGGTATATTGAATAATCCTGTTATCTGGTTCGGTAGGCGAAACCCAGGGAAAACCATCCGCGATTGATGTCATCCGATGGGAACCAGTACCCGATGCCGATGCTGGATCCTCCCACATTCTGCCGGGTTTCCGCACCCACGGAAAACAGGGTTTCTTCCCCGGCACGTTGCATCCCCGCCTGAAAGGTTGCGTAGGGCACCGGCGCGGCTTCGATTCCTGCCGCCCAAGTCGCTTCGCCTTCCCAAAATTCCTGGAAATTGTCCGTTTCGACATCCAAAAGCATGGTCAAAATGGGTATCGGTTTCCAGGCGCCTCCAACTCTGACCACTGTTGGGAAAGCGGTGAGCTTGGTCTGGTAAGCATTTCTTATCACCGCGCCGATCCGCACGGTTTCCATCACCTGCACCAATGTGCCCACATCCACCGTACCCTTCCATTTGAAAGTCCCCGATGCATTGCGACCGTACACCGCTTTCAATCCCACGCCAATCGGAACTCCCCGGGATGGCGAATACAGTGTCGGCAGCACAATGGCGCCAGCGCGTTCTTCCGAGGTGGCAGTGGTCAGTCCGGTGCCTACCCAACCAATTCCCACCATGTTCCCGGCTTGGCTTGACGGATTGATGTACATGATGGAAAGCCCGCCCAACTGCCCGTCATCGGTGCGCCACATGGAGATGTCCGAAGACAATATCTGGTGGTATGCCACTCCGGCGGGGTTGTAAAACACCGCATTGGCATCATCGGCTAAACCGACAAAAGCACCGCTGAGCGCTTGGATACGGCATCCCGGTACCAATGGGGTGGGTGCACCCCATCCGCAGGATACCGTTAAGATTAGCAGCCAAATTCCTGTAATACGTCGAGCCATGCAAAAAATTACACAATTTTTTGCTAAAAGGCAAGTTAATTTGTACTATTTTGGAACAAAAAACCCCGATGGAATTATCGGGGTGTTAATGTGTGGTCATGCTTAGTGGATAATTGGAGATTATTTCCCGAACCAGACGATGTCTTTGTTGCGCTGCATGTATTTCAGGTTTTCGGTGATGTATGACCAGGCTTCCGGTTCGATTTTGGTTTCGTAGGGTACAAGATCAGCAAGGGCTGATTCGATATAACCGTTCCAAACGCTAAAAGGTGGATTTTCCGCTTTGTACATTTGATCATGAAGATTTGATAAGATATCCCTGATATTTTTTATAAAATCTTTAGGGATATAGCCATTACTCTTCAGTTTGCTTATACTTTTTTCAATGCTGCTGATCCAGTTATCAGCTCTTATTTTTTCCGGTCTGGGTGCTGGAATCAGTGTCAGACATTCCACTCGCTGAAGGTCAATTAAAAAAGTCGAAATCTTTTCAAGAGGTTCCCATCCGTCAAGTGATTCCTTATAAATAGCGCTTTCACCGCGTATGAAAAAAATCCCAAGCTTTGGAGGACCGCTGCTTTGGAAACCGAAACCTGATACGGAATTGCCTGGTAATAAGATTGGATTTTTGAACTGGGACCATGAATTGTGACCTCCACTTTGATAAATGCCCCAACCCTCGGCGGATAGTATACGATTTGGCTCAAAACCTAATTTAGTAGAAATCATATTAATAGGGATTTTGGATTCCTCCAGTGATTGCACTTCATATATATACTGATACAACCGTTCATTTTCATCCCAAGTTATTGATGCTGCTATGCGTACGGAAACTCGATCACCCGGAATGACATGATACAACAGGGAATCGGGATGATCACTACCACTCAGAGTGAATTTTAGTGATTGGTCTGTTTTATCGTAGAAAATGACGATTGGCGCTTTTTCTATGTCTAAGAGTGGTTTGCCTTTTTCGATGATTTGCTGAT
Source organism: uncultured bacterium (assembly GCA_965372135.1). Taxonomy (GTDB): domain Bacteria; phylum Electryoneota; class RPQS01; order CBDVBD01; family CBDVBD01; genus CBDVBD01. The sequence continues at coordinate 5,939 of CBDVBD010000174.1, forward strand.
TATCGATGATAGTGTTAGTCTTGATCTCTTTTCCCGAGTAGATTTTGCTGATGGAGGAGGTGGTGGAAAATAGAAAGAATGTGAAAATAACTGATAGAAGGAATTTGTTGTTCATAATTTATCCGATTGTGATTATTTCCCGAACCAGATGATGTCTTTATGGCGCTGCATGTATTTCAGGTTTTCGGTGATGTAAGACCACGCTTCCGGTTC